>NZ_JBEOVM010000006.1:0-165114 GCF_040295505.1 Streptomyces sp. NPDC002790
GCCCCCAACCCCGGGGGCCCGCCCCCCCCCCCCCCCCCCAAAACGGCGGGGGGGGGTTCAATGCCGGGCTTTCGCGCGGGGGGGGGGGGGCCCCCCCCCCGGGGCGCAACCGCCGTGCGGCGGGTAAGGATGGCTGCATGGGATTCCACGTCGACTCCGAGGCCGGCCGCCTGCGCCGAGTGATTCTGCATCGGCCCGATCTCGAGCTGAAGCGGCTCACGCCGAGCAATAAGGACCAGCTGCTCTTCGACGACGTGCTGTGGGTGCGCCGGGCCCGCCAGGAACACGACGGTTTCGCCGACGTGCTGCGCGACCGGGGCGTCAACGTGCACCTCTTCGGCGACCTGCTCACCGAGGCCCTGGACGTCGACGCCGCCCGCGGCCTCGTCCTGGACCGCGTATTCGACGAGAAGGAGTACGGCCCGCTGGCCGCGGGCCATCTGCGGGAGGCCTTCGAGACGCTGCCGTCCACGGAACTCGCCGAGGCGCTCATCGGCGGGATGACGAAGCGCGAGTTCCTGGCGGCGCACCCGGAGCCGACCTCCGTGCGCTTCCACGTCATGGAGCTCGACGACTTCCTCCTCGGCCCGCTGCCCAACCACCTGTTCACGCGCGACACCTCGGCCTGGATCTACGACGGGGTGTCCATCAACGCGATGCGGTGGCCCGCCCGGCAGCGCGAGACCGTCCACTTCGAGGCGATCTACCGGCACCATCCGCTGTTCCGGGACGCGGCGGAGGACGGGGGCTTCCACGTCTGGTCCGAGGGGCAGGCGGACTATCCGTCGACCATCGAGGGCGGCGACGTCCTCGTCATCGGGCGGGGCGCCGTCCTCATCGGGATGAGCGAGCGGACCACGCCGCAGGCCGTGGAGATGCTCGCGCACAAGCTGTTCGCGGCGGGCTCGGCGCGCACCATCGTCGCCCTCGACATGCCGAAGCGGCGGGCCTTCATGCACCTCGACACGGTCATGACGATGGTCGACGGCGACACGTTCACGCAGTACGCGGGGCTCGGCATGCTGCGCTCGTACACCATCGAACCGGGCACGTCCGGCGCGGAGTTGAAGGTCACCGACCATCCGCCCGAGCACATGCACCGGGCGATCGCCGCCGCGCTCGGACTCCCCGAGATCCGGGTCCTGACCGCGACACAGGACGTGCACGCCGCCGAGCGCGAGCAGTGGGACGACGGCTGCAATGTGCTCGCCGTCGAGCCGGGCGTCGTCGTCGCGTACGAGCGGAACGCCACGACGAACACGTTCCTGCGCAAGCAGGGCATCGAGGTCATCGAGATCCCGGGGAGCGAGCTGGGCCGCGGCCGGGGCGGGCCGCGCTGCATGAGCTGCCCGGTCGAGCGGGACGCGGTGACCGGCTGAGCAGACAGACCCATGAAGAGAAGTGCCCATGAAGAGACGTACCCATGAATAGAAATGTGGAACATCGTATAGACTTCCACTGTCCCGATCCCGTCCCCGAGTCACGCGCAGGAGCCCCGTATGAACCTCACCGGCCGCCACTTCCTCAAGGAGCTGGACTTCACCGCCGAGGAGTTCCGAGGCCTCGTCGACCTGGCCGCGGAGCTGAAGGCGGCCAAAAAGGCAGGGGCCGAGCCGCAGCACCTCAAGGGCAAGAACGTGGCGCTGATCTTCGAGAAGGCGTCCACGCGTACGCGCTGCTCCTTCGAGGTCGCGGCCGCGGACCAGGGCGCGTCGACGACGTACATCGACCCGGCCGGCTCGCACATCGGCAAGAAGGAGTCGAGCAAGGACACCGCGCGTGTGCTCGGCCGGATGTTCGACGCCATCGAGTTCCGGGGTGACGAGCAGTCCATCGTCGAGACGCTCGCCGAGTACGCGGGCGTGCCGGTCTACAACGGCCTGACCGACGACTGGCACCCCACGCAGATGCTCGCCGACGTGCTCACGATGACCGAGCACAGCGCCAAGCCGCTCACCGACATGTCCTTCGCCTACCTCGGCGACGCCCGGTTCAACATGGGCAACTCCTACCTCGTCACCGGCGCCCTGCTCGGCATGGACGTCCGGATCGTCGCGCCCAAGGCCTACTGGCCGGCCGAGGAGGTCGTCGCCAAGGCCCGTGAGCTGGCCGCCGCGAGCGGTGCCCGCATCACCCTCACCGAGTCCGTCGAGGAAGGCGTCGCGGGCGCGGACTTCGTCCTCACCGATGTCTGGGTGTCGATGGGCGAGCCCGAGGAGATCTGGGACGAGCGGATCAAGTCGCTCGCGCCGTACGCCGTCACGATGGACGTGCTGCGCGCGACGGGGAACGCGGACGTGAAGTTCCTGCACTGCCTCCCCGCCTTCCACGACCTGGGCACCAAGGTCGGCCGCGAGATACACGCCAAGTACGGCCTGGAGTCCCTCGAGGTCACCGACGAGGTCTTCGAGTCGGAGCACTCCGTCGTCTTCGACGAGGCGGAGAACCGGATGCACACGATCAAGGCCGTCATGGTCGCCACGCTCGGCCAGTAGCGACAAGCCGCACATTCACCTTCGCAGCGACAAAACCGCACATTCACTGAGCAACCGTTCAAACTGGTGGAGCCGGAACACCCTCTCCGGCCCCACCGGCACGCGGCCCCACGAAGGACGGCATGGCCGGCGTCACCTCCGGTGGCTCGCTCGCCTTCTTCTCGTACATCGGTTTCGACGCGGTCACCACGGCCGGCGAAGAGGTCAAGAACCCGCGGCGGAACATCCCCCTCGCCATCCTGATCTGCATCGGCATCGTCACGCTGCTCTACGTCGCCGTGGCCGTCGCCGCCATCGGCGCGCTCGGTGCGGGCGCCGTCGGGGACAAGCCGGCCGCGCTCTCCCTCGTCGTCGACCAGGTCACCGGGTCGACCGTCGGCGGCGGCGTCATCGCCTTCGGTGCGGTCGTCGCCATCGCCTCGGTCGTCCTCGCGGTGATGTACGGGCAGACCCGGATCCTGATGTCGATGTCCCGCGACGGGCTGATCCCGCGGGTCTTCGAGCGGGTCTCCCCGAAGACGCACACGCCGGTCGCCAACACGTGGATCGTCGCGACCGTCTTCGCGGTCCCGGCCGCGTTCTCCTCGCTCGACGCGGTCGTCAACCTGACCACCATCGGCACGCTCGCCACCATGGTCGCCGTGAACATCGCGGTGATCGCGCTGCGCCCCTCGCACCCCGGTCTGAAGCGCTCGTTCCGGGTGCCGCTGTACCCGGTCAGCCCGATCCTGGGCGTCGGCTTCTGCCTCTACCTGATCTGGGGCACGGGGTGGACGACGTGGGGCCAGTTCGCGGTGTTCCTCGTCGTGGGCGCGCTCGTGTACGCGCTGTACGGCCGCCGCAACTCGCGGCTCGGTTGAGGGGCGGCCCTACGCTTCGGACGCCGGGCGCTGTGCCGGCACCAGAGGGGGAAGCGTGAACCACACCGCCTTGCCGGAATCGGTGGGGCGGTGCCCGCACGACGAGCTGAGCGTGCGGATGAGGAGCAGGCCGCGGCCGTGCTCCTGCCAGGGGTCGGGCGGCCCGTCGTCCTCGGGATTGGTGAGGTCGGAGGGCGGCGCCGGGTCCGTGTCGTGCACCTCGACCTGACAGCCGGAGTCGAGCAGCTCCACGACCAGCTCGATCGGTGTGTCCCCCGTCGTGTGCTCCACCGCGTTCGCCACCAGTTCCGCCGTCAGCAGCTCCGCCGTGTCCGCGTCGGCGGCCGGTGAGTCGATCTCCGACAGCGCGGTCCGCACGAGGGCACGCGCGACGGGCACGGCCGCGACTGTGTGCGGCAGGGCGATGCGCCACGACGTGGGCGTAGGTGGACCGGGGAAGGGAGTCACGGCGGAATCCTGGGGGCGGAGGGCGCGTATGCGGCTCGGGGACGGGCTCGGAGGAACGGGCTCAAGGGGGACTGTCCTGCGTTCAACCTTATGAATGGTACGGCGTGGGGCGAAAGAGGCTCTCGTCGGTGCGGGCCGGGACGTCCGACCCTTTCTCCGTTATCGCGCACTCGTGACGGCAGTCACGATGCGGTGATACGGTCGACAGGTCTCGCCCCTCCTCGGCACGCCCGCGACCTCGCCGGAGGCAACGCATGAGTCCCTTCACCGGCTCCACCCCCCGTACCGACTCCTGGCAGCACCTGACGTACGCCGTGGACGAGAGCGGCGTCGCCACCGTCACGCTCGCCCGCCCCGAGAAACTCAACGCGCTCACCTTCGGCGCCTACGCCGACCTGCGCGACCTCCTCGCCGAGCTGTCCCGGACCAAGTCCGTGCGCGCCCTCGTCCTCGCCGGCGAGGGTCGCGGCTTCTGCTCGGGCGGCGACGTCGACGAGATCATCGGCGCCACGCTCTCCATGGACACCGCACAGATCCTCGACTTCAACCGGATGACCGGGCAGGTGGTCCGGGCCGTGCGCGAGGCCCCGTTCCCGGTGATCGCCGCCGTGCACGGGGTCGCGGCCGGGGCGGGCGCGGTCCTCGCGCTCGCCTCCGACTTCCGCGTCGCCGACCCGAGCGCCCGCTTCGCGTTCCTGTTCACGAAGGTCGGGCTCTCCGGCGGCGACATGGGCGCGGCGTATCTGCTGCCCCGCGTCGTCGGCCTCGGCCACGCCACCCGCCTGCTGATGCTCGGCGACGCGGTCCGCGCGCCCGAGGCCGAGCGCATCGGCCTGATCAGCGAGCTGACCGACGAGGGCAGGGCCGACGAGGCCGCGCTCGCTCTCGCCCAGCGCCTCGCCGAAGGGCCCGCCCTCGCGTACGCGCAGACGAAGGCGCTCCTGACGGCCGAGCTGGACATGCCGCTCGCCGGGGCCATCGAGATGGACGCGGCCACGCAGGCGCTGCTCATGCACGGCGAGGACTACGCCGAGTTCCACGCGGCGTTCACCGACAAGCGCCCGCCGAAGTGGCAGGGGCGGTGACCGGCTGATGACCGTACGCGCCCGGCGCATCGCCGTCATCGGAGGCGGCCCCGGCGGCCTGTACGCCGCGGCCCTCCTCAAGCGCCTCGACCCGGACCGCGAGATCACGGTCTGGGAGCGGAACGCCCCGTACGACACGTTCGGCTTCGGTGTCGTCCTGTCCGACGAAACCCTTGGTGGAATCGAGCACGCCGACCCGGTGGTCTACCGGGCGCTCCAGGGCGAGTTCGTGCGCTGGGACGACATCGACATCGTGCACCGTGGACAGCGCCACACCTCAACTGGACACGGTTTCGCGGCACTTGGCCGCCGCAGGCTCCTGGAGATCCTGCACGACCGCTGCCGCGAACTGGGCGTGGACCTGCGCTTCCAGGAGGAGGCGCCGCCGATCGCCGAACTCCGGGACATGCACGACCTGGTGATCGCCGCCGACGGTGTGCACAGCAAGACCCGCGAGACGTACGCCGACGCGTTCGGGCCGCACATCGAGGAGCACCGCAACCGCTACATCTGGCTCGCCGCCGACTTCGCGTTCGACGCCTTCCGCTTCGACATCGCCGAGACCGAGCACGGCGTGATGCAGCTGCACGGATACCCGTTCAGCGAGAGCGGGTCCACGGTCATCGTCGAGATGCGCGAAGAGGTGTGGCGGGCGGCCGGTTTCGCGGACATGGACGTACGCGAATCGATTGATGCCTGCGTACGGATCTTCAAGGACGCGCTGGGAGGGCGCGCACTGAAGACCAATAATTCCTCTTGGCTCACCTTCCGCACGGTCGTCAACGACCGCTGGTCGCACGGCAATTGCGTGCTCATCGGCGACGCCGCGCACACCGCGCACTTCTCCATCGGCTCCGGTACGAAGCTCGCCGTCGAGGACGCGCTCGCGCTCGCCGCGTGCCTGACCGAGCAGCCCACGACCGGCGCGGCGCTTGCCGCGTACGAGGAGGAGCGCAGGCCCGTCGTGGCGTCGACGCAGCGGGCGGCGCGGGCCAGCCTCCAGTGGTTCGAGGAGCTGGGCCGCTATCTGGACCAGCCGCCGCGCCAGTTCGCGTTCAACCTGCTGACGCGCTCGCGCCGGGTGACGCACGAGAACCTGCGGCTTCGGGACGCGGGGTTCACGGAGTCGGTGGAGCGGGAGTTCGGCTGTCCCGAGGGCACGCCGCCGATGTTCACGCCGTTCCGGCTCGGAGGCCTTGAGCTGCGCAACCGGGTCGTGGTGTCACCGATGGACATGTACTCGGCGGTGGACGGGGTACCGGGCGACTTCCACCTCGTGCACCTGGGGGCGCGGGCTCTCGGCGGCGCCGGTCTGGTCATGACGGAAATGGTGTGCGTGAGCCCGGAGGGGCGCATTACGCCGGGGTGTGCGGGGCTGTACGCGGATGACCAGGCGGAGTCCTGGCGCAGGATCGTGGACTTCGTCCACACGCGGGCGCCCGGTACGGCGATCGGAGTGCAGCTCGGGCACTCGGGCCGCAAGGGTTCCACGCGGTTGATGTGGGAGGGCATGGACGAGCCGCTCCCTGACGCGGACGACAACTGGCCGCTGGTCGCGGCGTCCGCGCTCCGCTATCGGCCGGACAGTCAGTTGCCGCGCGCGCTGACGGCGACCGAACTGGTGGGTGTACGCGCGCAGTTCGTGGAGTCGGCGCGGCGTGCGGCGGACGCGGGCTTCGACCTCCTCGAACTCCACTGCGCGCACGGCTACTTGCTGTCCGGTTTCCTGTCCCCGCTGACGAACCGGCGCACGGACGCGTACGGCGGGTCGCTGGAGGGTCGGCTGCGGTTCCCGCTGGAGGTCTTCGACGCCGTACGCGAGGTGTGGCCGGACGAGCGGCCGATGACGGTGCGGATCTCCGCCACGGACTGGGCGGAGGGCGGCACCAGTGCGGAGGAGGCCGTGGCGATCGCCCGCGCCTTCGCCGCGCATGGGGCCGACGCGATCGACGTGTCCACGGGGCAGGTGGTCTCGGACGAGCGGCCCGCGTTCGGGCGCTCCTACCAGGTGCCGTATGCGGATCGGATCCGGGCGGAGGCCGGGGTCCCGGTCGTGGCCGTCGGCGCGATCTCGTCTTGGGACGACGTCAACTCCCTTGTCCTGGCGGGCCGTACGGACCTGTGTGCACTGGCGCGTCCGCACCTGTACGACCCGAACTGGACGTTGCACGCTGCCGCGGAGCAGGGGTATGCGGGGCCGGGGGTCGGGTGGCCCCGGCAGTACGGTGCGGGGAGCCGGCGGCCGCAGACGGGGCGGTTGGATGCGCCGAAGCCGAGGTTGGTGCTGCCCGGGTGACGGGGTCGGTGCCGTCGTCCTGTCTGCGCGGCACCGGGGTTTTGCGGCGGTGCCGGGGTGGCGCGTCTGGCGACGGTTGCGCGGCACCGGGATTTTGCGGCGGTGCCGGGGTGGCGCGTCTGGCGACGGTTGCGCGGCACCGGGATTTTGCGGCGGTGCCGGGGTGGCGCCTCGGGTATTGGTTACGCGGCACCAGCCCTTCCCCGGGTGCGCCGGTGCCGGCTCAGCTCCCACCCGCCCGCCCCCTCCGGGGGCTTCGGCCCGTCCGGGCCCAGGGGCTGTGCCGGGGCTGCCGCTCGTGGTGACCGATGCCCGCACCGGGGTTCGGGCCTTGCCGTGGGCGACGCCTGCCGTTCTGGTCGCGCGGCACCGGGGTGCCGCCTTGCCCACTCTGCCGCCCAAGGCGGCAGATTGCCCAAGGCGGCGGGGCGGTCGGCCGTGATGGGTGGGGAGCCGTGCCGGTGGTGGATTGTTCAAGGCGGCGGGGTGGTCGGCCGTGATGGGTGGGGAGCCGTGCCGGTGGTGGATTGTTCAAGGGGGCGGGGTGGTCGGCCGTAATGGGGTGGGAGTCGTGTCGGTGGTGGATTGCCCATGGCGGCGGCGGTCGGCCGGATGCGGGGGCCGTACCCCGTGTGGCCGACGCCCCCGGAGGGGGCGGGTGGGTGGGAGATGGGCGGGTGCCATCAAGGCCCCGCAGCGGGTGCGAATTTCAAGCCCCGCCGGCGATTGAGGCGCGGGGTCCGGGGCGGAGCCCCGTGGCGTCAGGGTGACGGGGATCCAACCCCGTGGCGCCCCGTGGCGCCCCGTGGCGCCCCGTGGCGCCCCGTGGCGTCAGGGTGTCGGTTCGGGCGGTCCCGCCGTTCCCGCCATTCCCGCCGTCAGCGTCGTCCCGTCCGATGGGTCGACCAGGAGGAAGGAACCCGTTGGTCGCACCGCGGCATAGGCGTCCAGTGCCAGTGGCTCGGCCGTGCGTAGGGCCACCCGGCCCAGGTCGTTCGCCGTCAACTCGACCGCGTCCCCGAGGGATTTGACGATGGCCTGGACCGTGCGTGTCGTGTGGCGCACCAGGACCCGCTGACCCACCCGCAACGGCCGGTCCGCCACATGGCACACCGCCGCCCGCACATCCCGCGTCACAGTCGGCGCCCGGTCGGCGGACGGTGTGATCAAGTCGCCGCGGGAGACGTCGAGTTCATCGGAGAGCCGCACCGTGAGCGAGGTCCCGGCATGGGCCTCGTCCACCGGCGTGCCGAGAACGTCGAGGCCCGCGATCGTCGACGTACGGCCCGACGGGTGCACCGTCACGGCGGAGCCGACCCGGAGCGTCCCCGACGCCAACTGGCCCGCGTAGTGACGGGATTCGCCGTGCCGGATGACGCACTGGACCGGGAAGCGGGTCGGGGCCGAAGGGGATGCGACGGTCGTCGGGACCGTTTCCAGGTGTTCCAGGACCGTCGGGCCGCCGTACCAGTCCATGCGCGCGGAAGGGTCCACCACGTTGTCGCCCGCGAGCGCCGAGATTGGGATCGCGGTGACCGTCGGGATTCCCAACCCGTCGGCGTGCGTGGTGAATTCGGACGCGATTGCCGCGAAAGCGGACTCCTCGTACCCGACGAGATCCATCTTGTTCACGGCGAGGAGCACATGCGGGACACGCAGCATCGCGGCGATCGCGGCGTGCCTGCGCGTCTGCTCGACGACCCCGTGCCTGGCGTCGACCAGGACGATCGTCAGCTCCGCTGTGGACGCGCCCGTCACCATGTTCCGCGTGTACTGCACATGCCCCGGCGTGTCCGCGAGAATGAACCGCCGCCGGGGTGTGGCGAAGTACCGGTACGCGACGTCGATCGTGATGCCCTGCTCGCGTTCGGCGCGCAGGCCGTCCGTGAGCAGCGCCAGATCGGGCGTGCCGGTACGGGAGATCGACTCCAACTGGTCGGCGAGCACCGACTTGGAGTCGTGCAGGAGGCGACCCACGAGCGTGGACTTGCCGTCGTCGACCGACCCGGCCGTGGCCAGCCGCAACGTGCCCACTTCAGTAACACCAGACATGGATACAGACACAGAACCAGGCATTTCTAGAAGTATCCTTCGCGCTTGCGGTCTTCCATGGCCGCCTCGGACAACTTGTCGTCGGCGCGCGTGGCGCCCCGTTCGGTGAGCCGGGAGGCCGCGATCTCCGCGATGACCTGGTCCAGGGTCTCGGCGTCGGAGTCGACCGCGCCGGTGCAGGACATGTCGCCGACCGTGCGATAGCGGACCCGCCGCTTCTCGACCGACTCGCCGTCCTTCGGGCCGCCCCAGTCGCCGGCGGACAGCCACATGCCGCCCCGGTCGAAGACCTCGCGCCGGTGGGCGAAGTAGATCTCCGGCAGCTCGATGCGTTCGCGGGCGATGTACTGCCACACGTCCAGCTCGGTCCAGTTGGACAGCGGGAACACGCGGACGTGCTCGCCGGGGGCGTGCCGGCCGTTGTAGAGCTGCCAGAGTTCGGGGCGCTGGCGGCGCGGGTCCCACTGCGAGAACTCGTCGCGCAGCGAGAACACCCGCTCCTTCGCCCGCGCCTTCTCCTCGTCCCGGCGCCCGCCGCCGAACACGGCGTCGAAGCGCTCGTACCGGATGGCCTCCGTCAGCGGCACCGTCTGGAGCGGATTGCGCGTCCCGTCGGGGCGTTCGCGGAGCACACCCCGGTCGATGTAGTCCTGTACGGACGCCACATGGAGTGTCAGCCCATGTGCGGCGACCACACGGTCCCGGTAGGCGATGACCTCGGGAAAGTTGTGCCCCGTGTCGACGTGCAGCAGCGGGAACGGCACCGGCGCGGGCGCGAACGCCTTCAGCGCCAGATGCAGCATCAGGATCGAGTCCTTGCCGCCGGAGAACAGAATCACCGGCCGCTCGAACTCGCCCGCCACCTCACGGAAGATGTGCACGGCCTCGGATTCGAGGGTGTCCAGGTGGCTCAGTGCGTACGACGTGTCGCTCACACCAGACCCCTCGCCGCGAGGACCGCCCGCACCGAACCCGCTGACTCCTGCGGTGTCTGGTGCTGCGTCTCCAGCGCCAGATCCGGGTCCACCGGAGCCTCGTACGGGTCGTCGACCCCGGTGAGCCCCTTCAACTGCCCGGCGGCCTGACGTGCGTACAGGCCCTTCACGTCGCGCTCGCTGCACACCTCGACCGGCGTCGCGACGTGCACCTCGATGTACGGGGTGTCGCTGGAGGCGTGCCGCTTGCGCACGGCCTCCCGGCTGTCCGCGTACGGCGCGATGACGGGGACGACGGCGAACACCCCGTTGCGGGCGAGGACTTCGGCGACGAGGCCGATGCGCTGCACGTTCGTGTTGCGGTCCTCGCGGCTGAAACCGAGGCCCGCCGAGAGGAAGCGGCGGATCTCGTCGCCGTCGAGGACCTCGACGCGCAGGCCCTCCGCGCGCAACTGCCCGGCGAGGGCGCGCGCCACGGTCGTCTTGCCGGAACTGGGCAGCCCGGTGAGCCAGATGGTGGCTCCCTGCGGGCGGCCCGTGGTGGCCGTCGTCATGCGTGAAGTCCTTTCGCGGTGCCGTCGGTGCCATCGGTGCCGTCGGAGCCGTCGGCGGCCCGCACCTCGTGGGTCTTGGTCAGTTCGGTGAAGAGGGCCTCCCAGCGCGGGTGAACCGCGTCGGGGCCGTAGGCCGCCGCCGTGAGCACGGCCGCCGTGCCCATCTCCGTACGCAGCTCGCGGTCGCCCATGAGGCGGGCCAGGGCGTCGGCGAGGGCGTCGGGGTCCTGCTCGGGCACGAGCAGCCCGTCCACGCCGTGCGTGAGTACGTCGGCGGGGCCCGTGGGACAGTCGAAGGAGACCACGGGGAGGGCGTGCGCCATCGCCTCGATCATCACCATCGGCAGTCCCTCGAAACGGGAACTCAGCACGTACAGCGAGCACTTGGCGAGTTCGTCGTCCAGCTGGTCGCTGTGTCCCATCAGCAGGACGTGGTTGTAGAGGTGGTGCTCCTCGATCAGGGCGCGCAGCTGCGCCTTCTTCTCGCCGCTGCCGTAGATGCGCAGCTGCCAGTCCGGGAAATCCTGGACGAGCTTGGCCCACGCGGGGATCAGCAGGTCGAAGCCCTTCTGCGGGAAGAGCCTGCCGGCCGCGACCGCGATCTTCGAGGCGTGGTTCGCCGGGACCTGGTCGAGGGAGTGCACGGCGTTCGGGATCCGCACGACGCGCGTGCCGGGCAGCAGCCGCGCGTACTCGCCGCGGTCGCGCTCCGTCAGTACGGCGACGGCCGCGAAGCACTCGTACGTCTCGAGGATGCGGCGCTGTACGTCGGGGCGGTGCGTGCCGTGGTTCATGTGCTCCTGCGCCACCCGCACCACGCCGTTCGTGGCGTGCGCGGCGGCGAGGAAGTTCAGGGCGGGGCGCGTCGTGACGAGCACGCCGTCGGTGAGCGAGCGCAGGTAGTCGCCGAGGGCCAGTTCCAGGCGCCGGTCGAAGTACCGGTGGCCGAACTCGCCGCGCGGGATCTCACGCGCGGGCGTCGCGGCGAGGCGGTCGCGCCTGCGGGCGTGCCACCAGCCGCCGATCCCCGGCTCGGTGGCCTCGGGGGCGGCCCCCTCCCGCAGATCGACGACCGTCGTCACCGGCACCCGCTCGTCCAGCGGGAACTGCAGGGCCTCGCGCCGCCGCACGGCGCTGACGATCTCGACGTCCCAGCCCGCGGCGGCAAGGGAGTTGGCCTGGTTGAAGACGGTGCGGATGGTGCCGCCGCGCCCGTAGGCGTGCAGCAGCAGGTACCGGATTGGGGTGTTCCTCATGCGCGGCGCTCCGGCGACAGTGCGCGGCACTCCAGCGACAGGTTGTCCTCGACGGTGAAGTACGGCCGTACGCCGAACCCCGCCCCCGGCACCGCCTGCCGCGGATAGACGTAGATCGCCTTCTTGCCGCGGATGTCGTCGAGCCGCCGCCCGACGCGCAGCCTCGACGCGCCGTCCGTCAGATGCAGGTCCCACTGGTCGGCGCCGCTGAACCCGTCGTCGTACGCGGCGAGATCGGCCACGTCCCACGCGCAGCTGAACCGCGCACCGTCCAACTCGGCGTCGTACGCGAGTACTTGGTCACCGCTGGAGCGTCGCGTCACCGTCAGCCGCCACCCGTCGGTGGCCCCATCGCTCAGTCCGACCAGCCGACCGACGACCCCGATCCGCCCGTCTCGCGGCCACACTTCCTCGACCTCGGCCCGGGGCTTCACTTCAGGTACCCCCACGCCTTGCAGATGGGCCGCAGCACCTCGGGGATCTCGTCGTCCTTCGGCAGCTCGCGGCCCGCCTGCACGCTGCCGCTGCGGATCTTGTCCCGCCAGTCGCCGAGTCCCTTCTGGACCTGCGTCTCGTCGCGGGCGCCGTACTCCAGCATCGAGGGCTCGAAGTCGACCCCGAGGAAGGCGCACAGGGCGCGCATCTTGCCCTCCGGATCGGCCGTGAGCTCCTCGTAGCGCAGGGTGTGTCCGCCGGTGATGCCCTTGCGCGCGTTGTCGACGGCCTTCATGTAACGCAGGGCGTCCGCGCAGGCCTCGTCGTACGTGCGCTTCTCGGGGTCGCCCTCGTGCCAGGACTGGGCGATGGAGACGGGATGCCGCAGCAGGAACACGAATCCGGCGTCGGGCCAGCAGTCGCGGATCCGCCGGTAGGCGAAGGCGTTGCTGGGGGTCTTCTCGACGATGAAGTCCTTGCCGGACCTGGTGAGTTCACGGTGCAGGACGCGATCCCACAGCAGGTGCTCCAGGTCGCCGCGCCCCAGGTCGAGCGCGTCCATGGCGCGCTGCGACAGCTTGCTGCCGTAGCCGACCTCGAGGCGCCGGATGTGCAGCTCGTGCGGGGCGTGCAGGCGCGGGTGGGCGTCGAGCAGCATCCGCAGCAGGGTCGAACCCGAGCGCACCGGCGACATGATGAAGACGGGCCGCCGCAGCAGCCGGTCGGTCGCCGGGTCGTCGGTACATCGGTAGTCCGGGGCGGGCGGCTTCGCCGGTGACTTCTTGGCGAGGGGCTCGGCCGGCTTCGCGGACGCGCGGCGCACCTGGAGGCCGGTGGTGGCGGTCAGCGCCCGGTTCATGTTGCGCATGAGACTCATGAGAACCGACGCTAAGCGGGCATTCTGAGAGGATCTGTGGAGGAACCTGAGGGTTGCCTTAGTGCGTCGGTGCGTGGGCGAACTCCGCCCCCGCCGCCCGCAGCCGCTCGTCCAGCGCCCGGAACACCTCCGCCGCGCGCACCCCCGGCCAGTCCTCCGGCAGCAGTTCCGGCGGCAGGCTCGGGTCCGCGTAGGGGAGGTGGCGCCAGGAGTCGAGGGCCAGGAGGTAGTCGCGGTAGGCCTCGCGCGGCGGGGTTTCGGGGCGGGGCTGCCAGGCGCGCAGCACCGGCTCGTGCTCGTCGAGGAACGCCTCGTGGAGCTTGGCGAGGGCGGCGAGGTCCCACCAGCCGGCCACCGCGTCGGCCGTCGCCGCGAAGCCCAGGTGTTCGCCGCGGAACAGCTCCACGTACCCGGCGCAGCCGATGCGCTCCAACGTGTGCCGGGTCTCCTCGTAGACGCCGAGGGGCGCGAGCCACACGCCGGGCGCCGCCGTGCCGAAGCCGAGCCCTGTGAGTGTGGAGCGCAGTACGTGCCGCTTGGCACGCTCGGACTCCGGGACGGAGAACACGGCGAGCACCCAGCCGTCCCGCGCGTTCCCCGTTCCGTAGATGCGGCGGTCGCCGTCGTCGAGGAGCTGGCGGGCGTCGTCGGAGAGCGCGTAGCCGGCGGCGCCGCTCGCGGTGCGGGCCGGGAGCAGCAGGCCGCGCCGCTTCAGGCGGGACACCGCCGAGCGGACGGACGGGGCGTCGACGCCGACCGCGCCGAGCAGCCGGATCAGCTCGGCGACCGGCAGCGGCCCCGGCAGGTCGCGGCCGTAGGCGCCGTACAGGGTGACGATGAGGGAGCGGGGGGTGTGGGACGTGGGCTGCTCGGACACGCGATCACTCTACGGCCGAGGGCTCACGGAGCCGGAACCGCTGGAGCTTTCCCGTGGCCGTGCGCGGCAGCGCGTCCAGGAACTCGATCGCGCGTGGACACTTGTAGGGGACGAGTTCGGCCTTCACGAACTCGCGCAGGCCGTCGCCGTCCTGCCGCGCCCCCGGCCGCAGCACCACGTACGCGACGGCGACCTGTCCGCGCTCCTCGTCGGGGCGCCCGACCACCGCCGCCTCCGCCACGTCCGGGTGGCGCAGCAGCGCGTCCTCCACCTCCGGGCCCGCGATGTTGTACCCGGCGGAAATGATCATGTCGTCGGCGCGGGCCACGTACCGGAAATAACCGTCGGCCTCGCGGACGTACGTGTCCCCGGTGACGTTCCAGCCGTGCTGTACGTACACGGTCTGCCGCTCGTCGGCGAGGTAGCGGCAGCCGACGGGGCCGCGCACGGCAAGCAACCCCGGTTCCCCGTCCGCGAGTTGGCGGCCTTCGGTGTCGACGATGCGGGCCTCCCAGCCGGGCACGGGAACGCCCGTGGTCCCGGGCCGGATCGCGTCGTCGGCCGCCGAGATGAAGATGTGGAGCAGTTCCGTCGCACCGATCCCGTTGATGATCCGGAGCCCGGTCGCCTCCTGCCAGGCCTGCCAGGTCGCGGCGGGCAGATTCTCGCCCGCGGACACGCAGCGGCGCAGCGAGGAGATGTCGTGCGAGGGGTCATCGGCGAGCGCGCCGAGCATCGCCCGGTACGCCGTCGGCGCGGTGAACACGACCGACACCCGGTGCTCGGCGATCGCGGGCAGCAGCTTCTGCGGGCCCGCCTGTTCGAGCAGCAGCGCCGAAGCTCCCGCTCGCAGCGGAAAGATCACGAGGCCGCCGAGCCCGAACGTGAAGCCCAGCGGCGGGCTCCCCGCGAACACGTCGTCGGGCCCTGCCTTCAGTACGTGCCGCGCGAAGGTGTCCGCGACCGCGAGCACGTCCCGGTGGAAGTGCATGCACCCCTTGGGGCGCCCGGTGGTCCCGGAGGTGAAGGCGATCAGCGCGACGTCGTCGGCGGAGGTCTCGGCGGCCTCGAACGCCGCCGGTTTCCCGGCCGCCCGGTGCAGCAGGTCGTCGGCCCCGTCCCCGCCGAACGTGGTGATGCGCAGCCCCGGCACCTCCGCCTTCGCCAGGTCGTCGACCGACCGGACGTCGCACAGGGCGTGCCCCACCTGCGCGATCCCGCACACGGTGGCCAGCTCGCTCGCCCGCGCCTGCGCGAGGACGGTCACGGCGACGGCCCCGGCCTTCATCACGGCGAGCCAACACGCCGCGAGATACCGGGTGGTGGGGCCGCGCAACAACACCCGGTTGCCGGGGACGACGCCCAGGTCATCGGTGAGCACGTGCGCGATTCGGTCCACCGTCGCCTTCAACTCCCCGTAGGACCAGGGGGTTCGGCCGGGGGAGTGGAAGGCGGGGCGGTCCGCGCCGTGCCGCTCCACGGTGGCGTCGAGGAGTTCGGAGCCGCAGTTCAGTCGCTGGGGGTAGCGCAGCTCGGGCAGCTCGAAGGTGAGGCCCGGCCACAGCTCGGCGGCCGGCAGATGGTCGCGCGCGAAGGTGTCGACGTGCCCAGAAGGAAGCAGTGGGCTGGGCGGATGGTGGGTCATGGCCTGGCGCCCCCTCGTGGTGAGTGGCTCGCATGCCGTCGCCGGGTGAGGCGGCGCGCATCGAGCGTATCGTGATGGTGACGACAGTCAACGGGGCGCGATACGGTTCTTGTGTGAGGCCGGTAGGCAGTCGTGAGAGGAGCACCACGTATGGGGACATTCTCGCTCGAACCGGAGCAGCTCGCGTGGTGTGGCGAGCTACGGGCCCTCGCGGCCGACCGTCTCGCCCCGCTCGCAGAGAAGGGGGAGCCGGGCCGCGTCAACCGCCCTGTCGTCGCCGAGCTCGGCCAACTCGGTCTCCTTGAGCGCCTGTTCACATCCGGCGCGCTCGACCTCTGCCTTCTCCGGGAGTCCCTGGCCCGCGTCAGCACGGAGGCCGAGACGGCGCTCGCGTTGCAGGGGCTGGGGGCGCACCCGATCCACGTGTACGGCAGCGCGGCGGTGCGCGAGCGGTGGATTCCGCAGGTGGGCGCGGGCCGGGCCGTGGCGGCGTTCGCGCTGAGCGAGCCGGGGGCGGGCTCGGATGCGGCGGCGCTGTCCCTGGAAGCCGCGCCCCACGGCGACGGCTGGCGGCTCACCGGCGAGAAGTGCTGGATCTCGAACGCTCCCGAGGCCGACGTCTACACCGTCTTCGCCCGCACCACCCCCGGCGCGGGCGCACGCGGAGTGACGGCCTTCGCGGTCCCCGCCGACCGTCCGGGCCTGACCGGCGAGCACCTCGACATGATCTCCCCGCACCCCATCGGCGCGCTTGCCTTCGACGGCGTCCCGGTGACCCGCGACGACCTGCTCGGCGAGGTCGACGCCGGGTTCCGCGTCGCGATGAACACCCTCAACCTCTTCCGTCCAAGCGTCGGCGCCTTCGCCGTCGGCATGGCGCAGGCGGCCCTCGACGCGACCCTCACGCACACCGCGGAGCGGGAGGCGTTCGGCGCCCCGCTGAAGGAACTCCAGACGGTGGCCCACCAGGTCGCCGACATGTCGGTACGGGTGGAGTCCGCACGCCTCATGGTGTACGCGGCGGCGTCCGCGTACGACGAGGGCGCCCCGGACGTGCCGCGCCGCGCGGCCGCCGCGAAGCTCATCGCGACGGAGGCGGCGCAGCAAGTCGTCGACGCGGCCGTGCAGTTGCACGGGGCGCGGGCGCTGCGCCGCGGCCACGTCCTGGAACACCTGTACCGCGAGGTCCGGGCGCCCCGCATCTACGAGGGCGCGTCCGAGGTCCAACGGGCCATCATCGCCCGCGAGTTGTACAAGGCCCACACGAAGGGATCGGCGTGAGCAGCGACGTGGAGCGCGTCAACCCGCCCGAACTCTCCCCGCCCACCGGCTTCTCCCACGCCGTCGTCGCGACGGGCGGCCGACTGGTCATGCTCGCGGGCCAGACGTCCCTGGACGCCGACGGCAAGGTGGTCGGGGCCACCCTCCCCGCCCAGTTCACCCGCGCCCTGACGAACCTGCTCACCGCCCTGCGCGCGTCCGGCGGCACACCGGAGCACCTGACGCGCGTCACGGTCTACGCCACGGACGTCGCGGAATACCGCGAGCACGCCCGCGAACTCGGCCGGATCTGGCGCGAGTTGGCGGGCCGCGACTACCCGGCGATGGCCGTGATCGGCGTGACCCGACTCTGGGACGAGGAGGCCAAGGTGGAACTCGACGGGATCGCCGTCCTGCCATGAAGCCCACGGGCGCCTAGGCTCGACCGCATGACCCAGCAGACGGAACTCTCGGTGGTGGACCTCTCCGTGGGCCCGATCGCGTACGAGGACTCGGGAGGCGACGGCACGACCGTCGTCCTCCTCCACGGGCTGGCCCAGAACGGCACGGTGTGGCGGCGCGTCGTCGACGAACTCGGCACGTCCGCGCGGTGCATCGTGCCCCACCTTCCGTACGGGAGTCAGCACACACCCGTGCGCCCTGGTGCCCAAATCACCCCGCAATCCGTGGCGTTGCTGATCGGCGAGTTCGCCGACGCGCTCAAGCTGGGCGACGACACGGTGTTCGTGGAGAACGACGCGGGGCGCCTCCAGCAGCTCGCCGCGGAGCGCCCCGACCGGGTGGGGCGCATGGTCATCGCGGGCTGCGAGGCCTTCGACAACTATCCGCCGGGCCCGGCGGGCAAGCTCCTGGACGTCATGTCCCGGGTGCCCGGCGGCATCACCCTCCTCGTCCGCACGCTCTCCGTCCGGCCCCTGCGCCGCATGCCCGGTACGGGTTACGCGGTGATGTCGCAGCGACCGGTGCCGCACGAGATGATCGACGACTGGATCGAGCCCCTGCGCAAGGACCCGGCGGCGCGCCAACTCCTCCTCCACTACCTCCGCTCCGGCGTGAAGACGGAAATGATGGAGGCGGCGGACGCGCTCCGCGCCTACGACCGGCCCGCGCTGGTGGTCTGGGGCAAGCAGGACCGCATGATGCCGTTGGCCCACGCCCGCCGCTTGGCAGACCTGCTCCCGCAGGGCCGCCTGATCGAACTGGACGACTGCGGCACGCTGATCCCCCTGGACCAGCCACGCGCCCTGGCGGCGGCGATCCGGGAGTTTATTGCGGCCACGTAGCGCCCGGGCCGCGGAGCTCTGCCCCGGCCCCCGCTGCTCAAGCCCCGCCGGCGATTGGTTTTTCCAGCCCCGCCGGCGTTTGAGGCGCGGGGTCCGGGGCGGAGCCCCGCGGCCGCAACGCCGGTGCCCCAGGGGCTTGATGGGCTCAGATGTCCCGGAACGTCTCGATCTGCGCGCCGACGGAGTTGAGCCGCTCCGCCAGCTCCTCGTACCCCCGGTTGATCACGTACACGTTGCGCAGCACCGACGTGCCCTCCGCCGCCATCATCGCCAGCAGCACGACCACGGCGGGCCGAAGCGCGGGCGGGCACATCATCTCGGCGGCGCGCCACCGTGTCGGCCCCTCGACCAACACCCGGTGCGGGTCGAGGAGTTGGAGGCGCCCGCCGAGCCGGTTCAGGTCCGTGAGGTAGATCGCCCGGTTGTCGTAGACCCAGTCGTGGATGAGGGTCTTGCCCTGGGCCGACGCCGCGATCGCCGCGAAGAACGGCACGTTGTCGATGTTCAGGCCGGGGAACGGCATCGGGTGGATCTTGTCGATGGGCGCTTCGAGCTTCGACGGCCGGACGGTGAGGTCGATGAGCCGCGTCCGCCCGTTGTCGGCCGGGTACTCCGCGGAGCGGTCGTGGTCGAGCCCCATCTCCTCCAGGACCGCCAGCTCGATCTCCAGGAACTCCACCGGCACGCGCTTGACCGTGAGTTCGGACTGCGTGACGACGGCCGCGGTCAGCAGGCTCATCGCCTCGACCGGGTCCTCGGACGGCGAGTAGTCCACGTCGACGTCGATGTGCGGCACGCCGTGCACGGTGAGCGTGGTCGTGCCGACGCCCTCGACCTCGACGCCCAGCGCCTCCAGGAAGAAGCACAGGTCCTGGACCATGTAGTTGGAGGAGGCGTTGCGGATGACCGTGGTGCCGTCGGCGCGGGCGGCGGCGAGCAGCGCGTTCTCGGTCACGGTGTCGCCGCGCTCGGTCAGCACGATGGGGCGGTCCGGCGCGGTGCCCGGATGGACCTCCGCGTGGTAGAGGCCCTCGGTCGCCGTGATGTCGAGGCCGAAGCGGCGCAGCGCGATCATGTGCGGCTGGATGGTGCGGGTGCCGAGGTCGCAGCCGCCGGCGTAGGGCAGCTTGAAGCGGTCCATGCGGTGCAGGAGCGGGCCGAGGAACATGATGATCGACCGGGTGCGGCGGGCCGCGTCGGCGTCGATGGCGTCCATGTCGAGCTTGGCCGGCGGCACGATCTCGAGGTCCGCGCCGTCGTTGATCCAGCGGGTGCGGACGCCGATCGAGCCGAGTACCTCCAGAAGGCGGTACACCTCCTCGATGCGGGCGACCCGGCGGAGCACGGTGCGGCCCTTGTTGAGCAGCGAGGCGCACAGCAGCGCGACACACGCGTTCTTGCTCGTCTTCACTTCGATCGAACCCGACAGCCGGCGTCCGCCGACCACGCGCAGGTGCATCGGTCCCGCGTACCCGAGGGAGACGATTTCACTGTCGAGGGCTTCGCCAATTCGAGCGATCATCTCAAGGCTGATGTTTTGGTTCCCGCGCTCGATGCGGTTCACCGCACTCTGGCTGGTGTTGAGTGCCTCCGCAAGCTGCGACTGCGTCCAGCCCCGGTGCTGCCGGGCGTCGCGGATGAGCTTGCCGATACGTTCGAGGTAGTCGTCTGCCATGGCGACAGGTTATCTCAGATATGAGATGCCGCATGTGGAGGGACTCGGGGCTGGCCGACGCGACGCCTCACGCATCCGTCACACAGTCCACGTCACATCCCCGCGCGGCGAACCGCTCGCGCAGCGCGGCGGACGCCTCGTACCTGGTGGCGTCCGGAAACCCGAAGTGCTCCTCCATCAGCTCCAGCACATCCGCGACGGTCACGATCGCGGGCTCCCCGTCCCGTGCCCGCCGCCGCGCCTCGGCGATGGCCATGTCGGAGGCCCGCCGCAGCGCCACCGGATAGCGGCGACGCTCGTATGCCTCGGCCCGTGCCTGGTTCCAGGGTTCCGTTGTCCGCCCCGTGACGGCGAGGTAGAGCAGAAAGGCGAATCCCGCGGCCAGAGCCGCCGCAAGCACTCCGGTCCACCACAGGTTCATTGGCCCCACCCCCGCGCCGCCGAGCCTAGCGCTGGTGCCCCGCCCCGACCCGTACGACGATGAAGGGAGCGCGCGCGGGTACGCGGTCAGGCGTGGGCTCGGCGGCACCGCTTGATGGCATCGCCGGGTGATGTATTAGAGTTATCTCGACATCGAGATATCTACCGAGGCGCACCGTGGCCGCACGGAGTCGAAGGTCGGATGGTAAGGGCTACCTAACTTAGCCTTACCTTAGCGGATCGTCGAGTCGGCGTGGCGGCAGGATGCGGTGGAACGCGCACACACATGAAGGAGACTGTCGTGTCGGCGAACAGCTTCGACGCCCGCAGCACGCTGCGCGTGGGCGACGAGTCGTACGAGATCTTCAAGCTGGACAAGGTTGAGGGCTCGGCCCGCCTTCCGTACAGCCTGAAGGTCCTTCTGGAGAACCTGCTCCGCACCGAGGACGGCGCGAACATCACCGCCGACCACATCCGTGCGCTCGGCAACTGGGACTCCCAGGCCCAGCCCGACAAGGAGATCCAGTTCACGCCGGCCCGCGTGATCATGCAGGACTTCACGGGCGTCCCCTGCGTCGTGGACCTCGCCACGATGCGTGAGGCCGTGAAGGCCCTCGGCGGCGACCCGGCGAAGATCAACCCGCTGTCCCCGGCCGAGATGGTCATCGACCACTCCGTCATCGCCGACAAGTTCGGCACGAACGACGCGTTCAAGCAGAACGTGGACCTGGAGTACGGCCGCAACAAGGAGCGCTACCAGTTCCTGCGCTGGGGCCAGACCGCGTTCGACGACTTCAAGGTCGTCCCGCCCGGCACCGGCATCGTCCACCAGGTCAACATCGAGAAGCTGGCCCGTACGGTCATGGTCCGCAACGGCCAGGCTTACCCCGACACCCTCGTCGGCACGGACTCGCACACCACGATGGTCAACGGCCTGGGCGTGCTCGGCTGGGGCGTCGGCGGTATCGAGGCCGAGGCCGCGATGCTCGGTCAGCCGGTATCGATGCTCATCCCGCGCGTCGTCGGCTTCAAGCTGACCGGCGAGCTGCCGGCCGGCACGACCGCCACCGACCTCGTGCTCACGATCACCGAGATGCTGCGCAAGCACGGCGTCGTCGGCAAGTTCGTCGAGTTCTACGGTGAGGGCGTCGCCGCGACCTCCCTCGCGAACCGCGCCACCATCGGCAACATGTCGCCGGAGTTCGGCTCCACCGCCGCGATCTTCCCGATCGACGACGAGACGCTGAACTACCTGCGCCTGACCGGCCGTGACGCCCAGCAGGTCGCGCTCGTCGAGGCCTACGCCAAGGAGCAGGGCCTCTGGCTGGACCCGGCCGCCGAGCCCGACTTCTCCGAGAAGCTGGAGCTCGACCTCTCCACGGTCGTCCCGTCGATCGCCGGTCCGAAGCGCCCGCAGGACCGCATCGTCCTCGCGAACGCCGCCGAGCAGTTCAAGACCGACGTGCGCAACTACGTGGCGGACGACGAGGAGGCGGGCAAGGAGTCCTTCCCCGCGTCCGACGCCCCGGCCGCGACGAACGGCGTCCCGTCGAACCCGGTCACCGTGACCGCCCCTGACGGCTCGACGTACGAGCTGGACCACGGCGCCGTCACGGTCGCCGCGATCACCTCCTGCACCAACACCTCGAACCCGTACGTGATGGTGGCCGCCGCCCTCGTCGCGAAGAAGGCCGTCGAGAAGGGCCTGACCCGCAAGCCGTGGGTCAAGACCACGCTCGCGCCGGGCTCGAAGGTCGTCACCGACTACTTCGACAAGTCGGGTCTCACCCCGTACCTCGACAAGGTCGGCTTCAACCTCGTCGGCTACGGCTGCACCACCTGCATCGGCAACTCGGGCCCGCTGCCCGACGAGGTCTCGAAGGCCGTCAACGACCACGACCTGGCCGTGACGTCCGTCCTCTCCGGTAACCGGAACTTCGAGGGCCGCATCAACCCCGACGTCAAGATGAACTACCTGGCGTCCCCGCCGCTGGTCGTCGCGTACGCCATCGCCGGTTCGATGAAGGTCAACATCACCAAGGACGCCCTCGGCGTCGACCAGGACGGCAAGCCCGTGTTCCTGGCCGACATCTGGCCGACGGAGGCCGAGGTCAACGACGTCGTCGCCAACTCCATCGGCGAGGACATGTTCTCCAAGTCCTACGAGGACGTCTTCGCGGGCGACGCCCAGTGGCAGGCCCTCTCGGTCCCCACCGGCAACACCTTCGAGTGGGACAACGAGTCGACCTACGTCCGCAAGCCCCCGTACTTCGAGGGCATGCAGATGGAGCCGGCGCCGGTCCAGGACATCTCGAACGCCCGCGTCCTCGCCAAGCTGGGCGACTCGGTCACCACCGACCACATCTCCCCGGCCGGTGCGATCAAGGCCGACACCCCGGCCGGCAAGTACCTGTCGGAGCACGGCGTCGAGCGTCGCGACTTCAACTCGTACGGCTCGCGTCGCGGCAACCACGAGATCATGATCCGTGGCACGTTCGCCAACATCCGCCTGCGCAACCAGATCGCGCCGGGCACGGAGGGCGGCTACACCCGCGACTTCACCCAGGCCGACGCTGCCGGTGACGCGCCGGTGTCGTTCATCTACGACGCCTCGCAGAACTACCAGGCGCAGGGCACCCCGCTCGTCATCCTGGGCGGCAAGGAGTACGGCTCCGGTTCGTCCCGCGACTGGGCCGCCAAGGGCACCGCGCTCCTCGGCGTCAAGGCCGTCATCACCGAGTCGTACGAGCGCATCCACCGCTCGAACCTCATCGGCATGGGCGTCGTCCCGCTGCAGTTCCCGGAGGGCCAGTCGGCCGACTCGCTCGGCCTGACCGGCGAGGAGTCCTTCTCCATCGCGGGCCTCACCGAGCTGAACGACGGCACGACCCCGTCCACGGTCAAGGTCACCACCGACTCCGGCGTGGAGTTCGACGCGGTCGTCCGCATCGACACCCCCGGTGAGGCGGACTACTACCGCAACGGCGGCATCCTGCAGTACGTGCTGCGCAGCCTGATCAGCGAGTAATCGGGCCACCAGTAAGGCAGTTGAGGGCCGCATCCCCGCTTCGGCGGGGGTGCGGCCCTCTGTCATGCGTCGGCAAGAGCCGCGGCGGCCTCCCCCCGCCGGCGGAAATCAGGTGACCCGGCCCGACCGGGCGGGCTACCGTCGCCCGGTGACCGATGACCACGCATCCGTACCCGCATCCGACGCTCCCGAGGACGGCCACTTTCCGGAGAGCGTCGCCGCCGAATACGACGACGGCGAGGACCCGCGCCGCGCGGCCCTCGCCGCGGACTTCCTCGCGGCGCTCGCCGACGGCGGCCCCGCCTTCGAACTCGCCGTCGGCACCGGGCGGATCGCTCTGCCGCTGGTCGCGCGCGGCGTCCCCGTCACGGGAACCGACCTCTCGCGCGCCATGGTGGCGAGGCTCCGTGCCAAGCCCGGCGGGGCCGAACTCCCCGTAACCATCGGTGACATGACCACGACCAAGGTCGACGGCGCCGGCACGTTCACCCTCGCCTACCTCGTCTACAACACCATCAACAACCTCACCACGCAGGACGCCCAGGTCGACGCGTTCCGCAACGCGTCGGCCCACCTCGCGCCCGGCGGCCGCTTCGTCGTCGAGGTCGGCGTGCCCGTACTGCGCCACCTGCCGCCCGGCCAGGAGGCGGTGATCTTCGGCCTGTCCGGCGAGCGCGTCGCCTTCGACCGGTACGACGACCTCGTTCACCAGCGCTTCAGCTCCAACTACGTCTCCGTGGACGCCGAAGGCCGCGGCCGCTATCGCAGCATCCCCTTCCGCTACGTCTGGCCCAGCGAGCTCGACCTGATGGCCCGCTTCGCCGGAATGCGCCTGGAGCAGCGGTACGAGAACTGGGAGCGCGCCCCGTTCACCTCGGAGAGCGGCAGTCATGTGTCGGTGTACGTGAAGGACGACAGGCTCTAGGTGTATTGACCCGCAGCGTCGTCAGTCGCGAGGTCGCTCCGCGGGTAGCGGGGCGAGCTGCGGCCAGCGGGTGAGCATGGTCGCGCGCAGGTCCGTGGCGAGGCGGCCGAGGGCCGGGAGTCCGCCGCTCTGGTCGGCCACGACGCCCAGCCGGTGCGTGAGGCGCTGCCGGGCCGCGTGCAGCCGCGCGAGCGCCGCCGCGTAGTCGACCCGCCAGTCCGGGCCTGGGTGCCGATGCTCCACGTACTCCAGGACCAGTACGCGTTCGTCGGGGTCGATGTCGAGGAGCCGGGGGACGACGGGCGGGTCCACGGTGGCGGCGAGGCGCAGCGACGCGACCTCGCGGGCGTACCGGTCGGCGGCCTCCGGCGCGTCGACCAGCTGCTTCACCATCACCGGGGTGCCCTGGAACTCGGCGCGCCACAGCCGCGACCGGGGGCCCTCCAGCTCCGGGACCCGCCGGACCGCGTCAAGCCCGAGCGGCTTCAAGGAACGTGGTCCAGGCCCCGGGCGCGACGGTGAGGTGGCCGCCGTCGGCGTTCTTGGAGTCGCGGACGTGGATGGCGGAGGGGTGGGTTGCGACCTCGACGCACTGGCCGCCTTCGCTGCTGCTGTAGCTCGACTTCCGCCAGGTGTAGGCGACTTCAAGGCACGCGCCGCCTTCGCTACTGCTGTAGCTCGACTTGAACCAGTGAAGTGCGGTGGTCATGGCTCTCCTAGCAGGCGATCCAGCAGGCCCATGGTGGCTTTGGGCGTGAGGGCCTGAGATCGCAGCATCGCATACTTGCAAGCCAGGATGGACACCTCGTCGGCGTCGGAAACCCACTGGCTACCGCGCTGGGACTCCGTGTAGGCGAGATGCTGATGGTCCGGGGTCTCCAGGAGGGTGAACGGGCCTGCGTCGCCCGCGTTCTCCGGCGCATCCAGCGGCAACACCTGAAGCGACAGCCCCGGCAGGTCCGCGCTCGCCCGCAGAAAGCTCAACTCCGCCGCCCGCACCAGCGGTTCGGTGAACGCCATCTTCAGCGCGGGCTCCCACACGACGAAGCTCATCGTCGGCGGGACCTTCCGGTGGAGGATCGCCTGGCGGTCGACACGGGCCGCCGTCTTGGTCTCGATCTCGTCCTCGCCGTACGCGGGTACGCGCTGCCCCAGCAACGTCCGTGCGTACTCCGCGGTCTGGAGGATGCCGGGCACGACCAGCGCGTCGTACCACGACAGGGCGATGGCCTCCCGCTCGTGCTGGATATACGACTCCGCCCACAACGGAAACTGGTCCACCTCCGGCATCGCCGCCACCGCCGTGACCAACGCCCCCTTGGTCTCAAGGAGTTGGTCCATCGACTCCGCCAGCTTCGGCACCAGCGGGCGCCGCGCCTGCTCGATCGCCGCGATCGTCGACTCGGCCACTATCAGCCGCTCCGCGAGCGCCGCCTGTGTGTAACCGGCGGCCTTGCGGAAGAGGGCGACGAGGTCGGCGACCAGCCTCATCGCCGACGGGTTCTTCGGCGGATGTTGCGCAGGGCTCATGACGGGCAATCTCCCCGCCCCCGTTCCTTCTTGACCCCACTCGAACCCCGACAAAAAATCTGTCGGGGTCGATTCACTGTCGCCAGTCAATCACTCTCCGCAACATTCCACTCGTGAACCACGAACCCCGCGACCGCTTCTGCCGCCGCGAACGCCAATCCGTCCCCGCCGCCCGCGAGTTCACCCGCGCCGCACTCGCCGACTGGGGCGTGGAGGGCGACCGCGCAGAGGACATCGTCCTGTGCGTCAGCGAACTCGCCACCAACGCTCTCCTGCACGGCGCCCCGCCGGGCCGCGGCTACCTGCTGCGCCTCCTGCCCCACGAGGTCGGCCTCCGGGTCGAGGTGCACGACAGTGGCGGCGGCGTGCCGCGCGCGGTGCGGCCGGACGAAGGGGGCCGGGGGCTGATCCTCGTCGCGGCGCTCGCGGACGCGTGGGGCGTGGGGGAGCGGGACCCCGGCAAGGTGGTGTGGTGCGAGTTCGGGGTGGCCGGGACCGGGGCACGTATGGTGGAGGACTCGTGGGTGACGGGGGTGAGCGGTGGAACTGGGCGCAATGGGGCTGAAGCTCGCGTCCTCGGTGGTGGTGCCGTTGCTGAAGCGGTTCGTGCTGCCTCCGGCGAAGGTGGCGGGGGCCGAGTTCCCCGGTGAAAAGCCCGTCCGCGTAAGGTCGTTGCTGTCCTTCGTGGGTGATCACCCCGCTCTCAGCCGTGACGACATGCATCGGCTCTCCAGCGAGCTGGTGCGCCGCGCCGTGCAGGCCGCGCCGCCGCACGAGGCCAGGCTGCCCGACGACGAGCACGACGCGGTGGGCCAGGCCCTCACCCGTACGCTCTTCGCGCTCGGTCAGCTGGACATGAACGACGTCGACCTGGTGGTGCTCGGTCCTGAGGAGCTGGCCGCCACGCTGTCCAGCGCGGCGGAGCGGGACATCAAGGGGCTGCTCACGGCGGACGCGGCCCGCTTTCACGACGCGCTGCTCGTCACGGCCTGTGTGCACCTCGTGCGGTTCTTCACCGAGCGGCCCGGCTTCGAGGCCCGCGCGCAGCTGTCGAACTTCCGCCAACTCCGCGAACAAAAGGAGCTGTTGGAGCGCGTGCTGCGGACCGTCTCCGGTGAGGACCACCAAGCCGACGACCTCCGCTTCGAGGGGGAGTACGCCCAGTACGTCGTCGAGCGGCACCGGTGGCTCACCATCCACGGCGTCGACCTCCGCGACCCCGCCGGGCCCCAATGGCTCCTCGACGACGCCTACTTGAGCCTGACCGCCGTACCGGTGGCCGCCGCCGAGGAGGACGGCGACTACGAGACCGTGACCGAGGAGAGCGTCGAGACCGCGCTCACCGGGCGCGGCAAGATCCTGCTGCACGGTCTCGCCGGCACCGGCAAGACGACGCTCGTGCAGTGGCTCGCCCTGACCACCGCGCGCCAGGAGGCCGTGCCCGCCGCTCTGCCGCAGCTGATAGGGCGGGTCCCGTTCGTGCTGCCGCTGCGTACGCTCGCCCGGCAGGGGGCCGAACTCCCGCTGCCCGACGAGTTCCTGAAGTGGATGCGCTGCGACCTCAGCGGCAGCGAGCCCGACGGTTGGGCCGTCCGCGTCCTGCGCAACGGGCGCGCGGTGCTGCTCGTCGACGGCCTCGACGAGATCCCCAAGGCCGACCGGCGGCGCGCCCGCGACTGGCTGGCCCAGCTGGTGCGCAGGTACCCCGGCAACCTCTGGCTGTGCACCACCCGCCCCTCCGCGCTCGAACCGGGCTGGCTGCGCGGCGAGGGCTTCCACGAGCTGAGCCTCAACCCGCTGAGCCCCGGGGACCTGCGGCGCTTCATCGCGCGCTGGCACGTCGCGGCGGGCGCGGAGGGTCTCGCCGACAAGCTCGTCGAGTCCCTGCGTTCCAACCCCGAACTAAACCGACTCGCCACCAACCCCCTGATGTGCAGCCTCATTTGTGCCCTGCACCGCGAACGCCGGGGTTTTCTGCCGCACGGCCGGGCCTCTCTCTACAAGGCCGCCCTGTCCATGCTCCTGGAGCGGCGCGACACGGAGCGGGACTTCTATGTGCGGGACGACGACCGCCCTCGGCTCGACGAGGAGTCGGCGACGGAGCCGCTCAAACGGCTCGCGTACCGGCTGATCCGCAACGACGACAGCCAGATGGAACGCGACGACGCCATCCACGAGCTGCGCCGCCTCCAGCCGCAGGTTCCGAGCCTGGAACAGCTCGGCGGACCCGAGCACGCGCTCGAATACCTGCTGGAGCGCTCCGGGCTGCTCCGGGAGCCCGCGCCGGGCGCCGTGGACTTCATTCACCGCACGTTTCAGGACTACCTGGGTGCCAAGGCTGTTCTTGAGGACCGTGACTTCGGCATGCTGGTGAAACACGCTCACATGGACCAGTGGGAGGACGTGGTGCAGATGGCCGTCGCGCAAGCCGATCACAATGGGCGGGCCGACCTGCTGATGCGCCTGAGCGACCGCGGAAAGCGCGAGAAGGACGTGACCGTCCAGGCCAGGATCCGCCTCCTCGCCCTCGCCTCCCTCGAACAGGCCACGCGGCTGGAACCCGCCGTACGCCAGACCATCGAGGCCGAGGCCGCGAGCATGCTCCCGCCGCGCAGCCTGCGCCAGGCCCGCGTCCTCGCCCGCACGGGGCCGCTGCTGTTGGGGCTGCTCCCAAGAGCCGACGAGCTCGACGGGGACGCCGAGCTGGCGACCGCGCACGCCATCTGCCAGATCGGCGGCGACGCGGCCATCCCGCGCCTGCGCGAGTTCCTCACCACCTCGCAGTCCACCGTGCGCGCCCAGCTCCTCGGCCACTGGGACCGCTTCGACACCGAGACGTACGCCCGCGAGATCATCGCCCCGCTCCTCGAAGCGGCGCCAGGTGAGCCCGTCACCGTCCGCTCGAAGGCCGAACTCGACGCCCTGTCACGCCTGCCCGGCTGTGAGCGCGTCGGCATCCACGGCGACTTCGACCCCGACGCCGTCCGCGCCGCCCTGTCTTCGGAGCATCTGCGCGAGCTGCGGCTGCGCGGCGCGCTGCGGATCGACGACCTGTCCCTCCTCCACGACTTCCAGCACCTGGAGAGCCTCACCCTCCAGGGCTGCCGCAACGTCAAGGACCCCGAACCGCTCACCCGGCTCCCGCGACTGAGCAGCCTCGTACTGGAGAACGTCCCGCAGTTCGAGCCGCTGGAACAGCTCGACCAGTGCGCGCGGCTCGAAGCACTGCACATCGGCGCGGGCGTCCCCTGGCGCGGCGTGGCCGAACTGCCCAGGCCCGGCCGGCTCAAGACGCTGTCGCTGCCGCCGGGAACGTCCGAACTCGCCGAGATCACCCGCTGCGTCGCGCTTCAGGAGCTGCGCCTTCAGGACGCGAGCAGCCGGCTGCTCCCCGACGACTGGGGCGGACTGCTCGGCCGCCTGCCCGAGCTGCGCACGCTCTGCCTCTCCGCCGAGCAGCTCAGCACCCTCCTCTTCAACCCGACCAGCCAGATCCCGCAACTGACCAAGCTCTACGTCTACGCCCAGCAGGGCACCCCGCTGCAACTGCGCCGCATGTCCCGCCGCCTGCAAGGACTTGAGGAGCTGCACGTGACGCAGGGCGGCGACATCGACCTCTCCCCGCTCAAGGGAATCGCGTCGCTGCGCCGCGTACGGATCGCCTATCCGGGCGGCGTCGTCCAGGGCGTCGAGGAGCTGCCCGAGGGCGCCGAGCTGGAGATTTATCCGCAACCGTGAGGGGGTCGGCGGCCTTGCGGACCATCTGGCAAGAGATCGGCGCCACCGGTAAGTTCTAGGGTTCACGCAGAAATTGACGATCCCTAGGGAAGCAGGACAGCCGAAGATGGCCAGGCCCAAGGCGCCCTTTCTGTACGGGCGTGAACCCCTGGTGGGATCGCTCGTCCCCTCGCTCACCGGGCTGGCGTTCCACGAACGCGCCCGCGCCAAGCGTGAGTTCGGGCCCGGTGTGCCCGTCGTGCTGCTCACCGGCGAGCACGGCACCGGACGCAGCGCCCTCCTCGACGCCCTCGCCCGCGGCTACCGGGGCCGCTTACCGCTCGCCCATGTACGCGCCGTCGTACCGGGCTCTCCCGTCGCCTCCGGCATCGCCGATGAGGTTCCCGAGGGCAGTGTGCCGCCGCAGCACGCCGCGTCGGCCGCCGAGATCCTGGAGCGCCTCGTGTGCGCGCTCACCCCCACGTACGGCACCTTCCGGACCCTGATGCCCGCCCTGTTCGCCGTGTCCGGCTGGCACGTGGGGCAGACGGACGAGCGTGACGAGGTGTGCCGCAGACACGCCCGGATGCTCCTGGTGGGCGGACTCGCCCAGGGCACCGAGCGCGAGGTCGCCCGCGACTGGGCCACCCAGGTCGAGACCTCGCTCAGCCGGGCCGCCGCCCGCAACAGCGACCCCGACGACCCGGACGGCACGCAACCCGTCACCGCCGCCGTGCTGCGCCAACTCGCCACCAGAACGCCCCTCGACCCCGCCCGCGCCTGGTTCCGCAAGCGGCACACCACGCCCGACGGCACCATCGCCGAGGAGGACCCGCTGTGGCTGCTGTCCCGCCGCTTCCACCGTGGCGGCGACTACCTCCACGCGGCCGAACAGGCCCTGACCGCCGCCTTCCTGGAGGAGACGGCCCACGCGCACGGCCTGGTGCGCCGGCTCAACCGTGAGCCCTGGCCGCTGATCCTCCTCGACGAGGCGCACACCCCCGCGGGCTCCCGCTTCCTCGAACTCCTCCTGGAACAGCGGGCCCTGGGGGGACGCACGTACGACGACCGCACCGTCGTCGTCGCCACCCGGCTCGGCGACCTGCCGCGGGAGGACGCGCCGCACGCCGTGCGCCGGGAGCTCGTCGACCTGCTGCCGCCCGGCGGCGTCAGACGCCCCGGACACGCCGCCACCCTGTGGAAGCGGACCGGGCACGAGCCGTCCGAAGGCCTCCTCGTCCTCCCGCTCACCCCGCTGACCAGGGACGACATCCTTTCCATGCTCGACCGGGCGTCCTCGCGCCTGCTCCACCCGCACCTCGCCTCCGCGCTCCACGCCCTCACCGGAGGCCACCCATCGGCCAGCACCGTCCTCGCCGACGCCGCCGTCGAGACCGCCAAGCAGAACCGCACCGTCGTACCGCGCGACCTGCTCGACCTGCGCGTCGAGGGCGGCCGCGCCGTCACCGAGGTGCTGCTGCGGGACCTGCTGCCCGACCGCAGACAGCGCGACCGCCTCGTCAAGCTCTGCCTCGCCAGGGACTCCAAGGCGGCCGAGGCGCTCGCCCAGGACCTCGGCCTGGTCGGCCCCGAGCAGCTGCCCGCCACGGCCGCCGCGCAGTACCTCGTCGAGCGCGAGTGGCAGGAACTCCCGGGCTCCGACGACCCGCTGGTCACCAGCCCCCTCCTGCGCACCCTCCTCGTCCACGAGGCGCGGCGCACCCTGCCGCCGGGCGACGAACCGCACAGCTGGCGCTCCGTGCACGCCTTCCTCCACCTCCACCACGTCCAGCGCGCCGAAACCGAGGAGGCCGACGCCCTGCGCCACAACCTCGCCGCCGGAAACCCGCAACAGGTCGTCGCGATGCTCGCCGACGAGTTCGACGCGGAGGAGGCCGAACAGAGCGTCGAGCACTGGCTGCTGTGCCTCCAGCGCTGCGCGAGCGCGCCCGTGCCGCCCGCCGACGACACCTGGCGCGACCAGCGCGTCGAGATCGCCGACGGCGAGCACGCGGCCCGCTACGCGCGCCTCGACCCCTCGGGCCGCAGCATCAACCGCCTGCTGCACGCCCTGTGGTACCTCTCCGAGCCGTACGCCGACGCCGCCCTCGACCCGGACGCCGACCGGATGTGCAAGGCCGTGGGGGAGGAGCTGGGCTTCCTCGCGCGCCGCCACCCCACCTGGTACGCGGCCCTCGGGCAGGCGGCCCGCGACTGGCCGACGGCCGCCCGCAAGAGGCAGGAACTACCCGTGCCCCCAGGCACCAACTCCGGGGAGGGAGGCTGATGTTCGGCAGCAGGATCAGGGAGTGGGGTCCGCTGGACTGGTGCGTCGCCGCGATGGTGGTGCTCGCGCTCGTGGCCGGCGGGATCTACGGCGGCTCGAAGCTGCTGCGCACGTGCGACAACGGACTGAACGAGATCGGCGGTGAGTGCATCGGCGTCACCGCGGAGTCCTTCGAGGCGGACGACGACATCGGCTCGCTCCTCGGCGCCATCGCCGACGAGAACCACCGGGTCGCGTCGGAGAGCGGCACCCCCTACGTCCGTATCGCCCTGATGATGGCCTTCACCTCGGGCGACACGAGCGCGATGACCGGCGACATGATCCGCCGCGCACTCGCGGGCTCCCTCGCCGCGCTCACGGAGGCGAACGCGGGGGCGGGCGGTCCGCAGGTCCAGCTGATGCTCGCGCCCGTCGGGAAGCAACTCGACCAATGGAAGCCGGTGGTCGACCAGTTGGACGCGCTGGCCGACGACGGGAAACACCCGCTCGTCGGTGTCACGGGCATCCCCAGCAGCCAGACACAGACCAAGCACGCCCTCACCGCACTGAGCGCGAGCGAGATCCCCACGGTGGGCCCGGTCATCAACGCGTCGTCGATGAACTTCCCGTACTTCTTCAAGACCTCGCCGAGCGACGAGGAGTTCGCGAACGCCCTGCAGCACTACCTCAAAACCTACCCGCAGGGCAGCAAGAAGGGGTTGCTCCTGCTCGACAAGCACGGGGGCGACGTGTACTCCAGGGACCTGAGGAACACCCTCAGGGACCGCTTCAGCAAGGACTACGGCCTCAAGACCGGCTTCTCCGTCTTCACCGGTTCCTCCGGCAGCGACGAGGGCGAGCCGGGCCTCTTCGTGAACGCGATCGACAAGATCTGCCGTGAGCACTTGGACACGGTCTTCTTCGCGGGCCGCGACCAGGACCTCCCGGGCTTCATCGACGGCCTCTCCGACGAGGGCAGCTGCGCCCGCCGCCCCCTGCGCATCCTGAAGACCGGCATAGGCCTCGAACCCACCCTCACCAGGCCGGACGTCGAGCGCGACCTGGACAAGGCGAACGCCACCATCGTCGACGCCGCCTCCTTCGACCCGCACTGGGAGAAGGGGGGTTCCGCGGACCGACCCTCCGGCGTCGACGACTTCCTCGACCTCTTCAACGAGATCAGGACCCAGCACACGCTCGGCGAGAAGCCCCTGGCCGACGGCTACGCGGCTTCGTACTACGACGGCCTGCGGCTGCTCACCGAGGCGGTGAAGCGCACCTTCGCCGACATGAACGAGGGCGAGAACAGCGAGAAGATTCCCACGAGCAAGGAGCTGTACACGACTCTGTTGCAGCCCACCGTCAACGGCGCGGGCATGCTCCAAGGCGCGACCGGGACGTACGGCTTCGCGGGTCAGGAAACGCACCGGAAGTGGTCGGCGTGCAAGCCGGTGCCAGTCGTGGAGTTCCCGGACCGGCGTCACGAACGGAAACTCTCGCTGTACCGGACCTTCGACAACGGCGACTGCCCCGGGTGACGTGCCGCGCTCGGCACGCCACCCGGGAGGACGTCACGACAGCAGTTCCACCTCCGCCACCGTCGCCGCCCCGCCGGTGAACACCAGCCGGTAGTGCTTGTGCGCCGCCGGGGACGGCACGGAGAACGCCCGTGTCTGCTTGTCCCAGGCGAAGGACTCACCGGAGCGTTCGTCGACGGTCTTCCAGCCCTTCGCGTCGTCCGAGGCCTCCAGTTTCCACCCCGTCGGCGCCTTCGACTTGTCCCCCGAAGAGGTCAGCGTGTACTGGACCGCCTTCGCACCGTCCGCCCCGACCGGCAGCTCCACCGGACCCGATGAACTGGCCGACGTAGCGGAGGAGTTGTCGAACAGCGGGCCCGAACCCGTGATGGCGTCCGAGCGCGGCGAGGGCACCTTGTCGTCCTTCGTGATCGACGTCGGCGCGGCGTCCGCACCCGTGCCCCACTTCGACGGCTTGTCACCCATCGCGAACTCGATGACGCCACCCTTGGCGATGGCCGAGTGTGGCAGCGAAGTCTTCGTCCACGTACGACCGTTGACCTTCACGCCCTGCACGTAGATGTTCTTCGCGCTGTTCTTCGGCGCCTTGACGACCAGGTCCTTGCCGTTCTCCAGGTGCAGCGTCATCTTCGTGAACTGCGGGGAACCGATGGCGTATTCACCGCTGCCCATGACCAGCGGGTAGAAGCCCAGCGAGGAGAACAGGTACCAGGCCGACTGCTCGCCGTTGTCCTCGTCGCCGTGGTATCCCTGCCCGATCTCGCTGCCCGTGTAGAGGCGGGAGAGCACCTCGCGGACCTTCTCCTGCGTCTTCCACGGCTGACCTGCCGCGTCGTACATGTACGTGACGTGGTGGGCGACCTGGTTCGAGTGGCCGTACATGCCCATGCGTACGTCGCGCGCCTCGGTCATCTCGTGGATGACACCGCCGTACGAGCCCGCGACGTCCTTCGAGCCGGTCTCCGGCGTGTCGAAGTACGTGTCGAGCTTCTTGGCGAGGCCGCCCCGGCCGCCGTACAGATTGGCGAGGCCGCGGCTGTCCTGGACGGCGGTGAAGGCGTAGCCCCAGGCGTTGGTCTCCGTGTAGTCGTAGCCCCAGATCGCCGGGTCGAAGTCCTCCGACTTCACACGCCAGTTGCCGTCCTTGTCCTTGCCCTGGAAGAAGCCCGGACTCGACGCGCTGCCGGCCGCCTTGTCGTCGAACATGTTGACGTAGTCACGGGCGCGGTTCAGGAAGTACTCCGACTCCTCCTTGTAGTGCTTCTCGCCCGTCTTCTTGTAGAGCTTCCGGCCCATCTCCGCGATGCCGTAGTCGTTGAGGTAGCCCTCAAGCGCCCACGACGCACCCTCGTGCGTCTCCGACGGCGTGTAGCCGAGGAACGGGGAGGTCTCCATGCCCTTGCGGCCGACGCCGGCCTGTGGCGCCACCACGGTCGCGTTCTTCACGGCCGCCTTGTACGCCGACTCGACGTCGAAGTCGTCGACGCCCTTCACGTACGCGTCCGCGAACGCCACGTCCGACGACGTGCCGGTCATCAGGTCCGCGTAGCCCGGCGAGGACCAGCGGGAGGTCCAGCCGCCGTCCCGGTACTGCTGCACGAACCCGTCGACCAGCTCACCCGCCTTCTTCGGCGTCAGCAGCGAGTAGGCGGGCCAGGTCGTGCGATACGTGTCCCAGAAGCCGTTGTTGACGTACGGCTTGCCCTCGACGATCTTCGCGCCGGTGTGGGTCGGGGTGTCCGGGTTCGGCATCGGCGAGAACGGCGACGCGTACTTGTACGTCGCCTTGCTCTTTCCGCCCTGCGAACGCACCTTCTCGAAGCCCGAGTTGGGGTACAGGTACAGCCGGTACATCGAGGAGTACAGCGCCGTGCGCTGATCGTCCGTCGCGCCCTCGACCTCCACCTTCTTCATCAGCGTGTCCCACTGGGCGCGCGCCGCGTTCCGTACGTCCGCGAACGACCGCTTCTGCGGCAGCTCCTGCGACAGGTTGTCCTTCGCCTGGTCCAGGCCGATGAGGGACGTGGCGAGGCGCAGCGTCACCGTGCGGTCCTTGCCCGCGTCGAACGTGAAGTGGCCCTTCACGCCCGACGAGTCGGCGTCCTTCACCGGCTTGTCGAAGACCCCGTAGACGAACAGCCGCGTCGCACCCGCCGACAGGCCGGACTTGACGTCCGAGTAGCCGGTGACGACCCCGTTCTCCTTGTCGAGCGTGAGACCGCCCTGGTCGGAGACGTTGTCGAAGACCACGCTCGCGTCGTCGTCGGGGTAGCTGAAGCGGAGCGCCGCAGCGTGATCGGTCGGCGTCATCTCCGCCTTCACGCCGTTCTGGAACTTCACGCCGTAGTACGAGGGCGTCGCCGTCTCGTCGTCGTGCTTGAACGGCAGCGCGCGCCCGGAGCGCGACGTGTCCAACGCGTCACCGGACTTGGCCGACGGCATCACCTGGAACGTCTGCCGGTCACCCATCCACGGGCTCGGCTCGTGACTCGCCGCGAACGCCTCCATCGTGGGCAGGTTGTCCGCGTTGTTGTCGCGCGCGTAGTCGTACAGCCAGCTCAGCGAGCCCGCGTTGGTCACCGGCGTCCAGAAGTTGAAGCCGTGCGGGACGGCCGTCGCCGGGAAGGTGTTGCCGCGCGAGAAGTCACCGGTGGAGTTCGTGCCGCGGGTCGTCGACGCGTAGTCGCTCAGGTGCGCCTTCGGCTTGGCCGGCCGCGCCTTCGCGATGCTGAGGTCGTCCAGCCACCCGCGGAACTTCGCGGGCCCCTTGGGGGAGTCGTACGCGACGAGGACCCGGTCGACCGTCTTACCGGCCGCGACCGATCCGATCCCGGACTTCACCGCGTTCCACTGGTTCACGTACAGCCGCTTCGCCGCGCCCTGCCCCTGCGGGGTCAGCGCCCCGCCGTTGGAGTCGACGGCCTTGAGGTCGCTCAGGTACGTGCCGTCGGTGAAGGCGAGGTCGACGGAGACGTTCGTGGCGTCGTAGTCGCGGTCGCCGTCCGCCATCGACGGGAAGATCTTGTACGCGAGCTCGGTGTCCTTGGCCACCGCCACATCGACGTCGAAGACCTTGTTGTACGAGTACGCGCGGCCGTCGCCCTTGTGCGTGCCCGCGTAGCGCAGCGCGCGCGTGCCGGTGAAGCCGACGCCCGCCTTGGCGGTGGGCGAGGCGGTCGGGCCGCGGTCCACCAGCGAGAGCATGTCCTCGGGGGCCGGGGCGGAGTCCTCACCGGTCGAGAGCTGGAAGTCGGCGAGCTGCGTCGCGTCGTCCGCGCCGTTGTTCTTCGTGAACTCGATACGGAAGTGGGAGTACTCCGCCGGGCTCTGGATGTCGTACGACTTCAACTGCTGGCGCTTGTCGAACGTCTCGCCGGAGCGGGAGTCGAGCGTCTTCCACTCCTTGCCGTCCGCCGAACCCTTCAGGGTCCAGTCCTTCGGGTCGCGCTCGTCGTGGTCATTGGCCGACGTGAGCGCGTACTTGGAGATCTTGACCGGCCCGTCGAGGTCGTACTCGACCCAGCTCGTCGGCGTGAAGGCCAGCCACTTGGTGGTCGGCTCACCGTCGACGAGGTTCTCCTTGGTCTCACCTCCGTCCGCGTTCTCGTCGCTCGCGCGGATGTCGGTGACATGGCCGTTCACATTGCCCGGCATGCCGCTGCTGTACGCGCCGTCCACGCCGCTCGCCCGCTTCTTGCCGTCGGCGTCGGTGTCGACGGTGTTCAGCCAGTCCGGGGCGGGCTGCCCCGCCTCGAAGGAGGAGCGGAACTCCGGCTTCCCCCCGGCGGCTTGGGCGGTGGTGGCGGGGCCGAGACCCTGGCCCGCCGCCGAGAGCACAAGTGCGGCCGCGCCCAGCGCGGCCACCGTTCCGAGTCTGTGTCTGGATCTGCCTCGCATAAAGGGGCCCACCCTCCGGCTACTGGACAACGTTGTCAGTTGCTGAGCAAGGTCCAGTAGGGGCTCAAGTGCCCAGTGGTGTCAAGGGTATTGGGCCCTTTGGAGGGGATGGTTCCCCCGCCAGTGAATAAGCGGCCCGACGGATTCCGCTACGTCGCCGCTACACCCTTTGTAGACAACGCAGTTGGAAAGAACGGTTCGTCGCTGGTGCGGCGTATTTCCGGGAGGTCTCAACTCGGAAAAGACCGATGCCCAAACCTGCATTCGATCTTGCCCCCCTCACAGGGAGTGGACTATACCTGTCGCCACCGCCCGGCCCGTTCGAGATCCGGGCGGGCACCACCCAGCTCCACCTGCGTTACGCAGCACATCACCGCGGTGCCGGGGAGGATCCGGTTCACCGCCTGAGTCCTGGAGAAGGCGAGGACTTGAGCATGGGATCCACTTCCGAGCAGAACACAAACGGTGGCGTCGGCCGACGCACCCTGATGAAGCGCTCCGCTGCGCTCGGCCTGCTGTCCGTACCGGCCATGGGGATGCTCTCCGCATGCGCCAGCGGCAGCGACGACTCGGACACGAAGGCCAAGGGGGGCAAGAAGTCCGAGAAGAACCCGCTGGGTGTCAACGAGAGCGCCGCGCTCTCCGTGGTCATCTTCGACGGCGGCTTCGGCACGCAGTACGCCAAGGACGCCAACAAGATGTACAAGACGGCGCACCCGAAGGCGAAGATCGACTTCCACTCGACGCAGAAGATCCAGTCAGAGCTGCAGCCGAAGTTCAACGGCGGCACCCCGCCGGACCTCATCGACAACTCCGGTGCCGAGCAGATGGACATGGGTGTCCTCTTCTCGAAGAAGCAGCTCGCCGACCTCACGCCGCTGCTCGACGCCCCGTCGGTGGACGACCCGAGCAAGAAGTTCCGCGACACGCTGCGCCCCGGCGTCGTCGAGATGGGCCAGTTCGAGGGCAAGCAGTGCGTCGTGATGTACATGGCCTACACCGTGTACGGCGTCTGGTACTCGAAGAAGGCGCTCGACGGGCTGGACGCGGAGTACCCGCAGACCTGGGACGACATGCTCGCCGTCTGCGCGAAGGCGAAGAAGAAGGGCATGGCCGGCTGGACGTACGCCGGTAAGTACCCGTACTACCTGCCGTTCTCGCTCTACCCGTTCATCGCCAAGATCGGCGGCCGCGAGGTCCTCGACAAGATCGACAACCTGGAGCCGAAGGCCTGGAGCGACCCGGCCGTCAAGGCCGCCTTCGAGGCGTACTACGAGCTCTACAAGAAGGGCTACATCCTCAAGGGCACGCCCGGCATCGACCACATCCAGTCGCAGACCGCGTGGGCCAAGGGCAAGGCGCTGTTCCTCCCCAACGGGTCCTGGGTGGAGAACGAGTCGGCGAGCGTCATCCCCAAGGACTTCGAGCTGACCGTGAGCGCGCCGTCCGGCCTCGACAAGAGCGACAAGATGCCGTTCGGCACCATCTGGGCGGCCGGCTCCGAGCCGTACATCGTTCCGGCGAACGCGAAGAACGCCGAGGGCGGCATGGAGCAGCTGCGCATCATGCTCAGCGAGAAGTCCTCGCAGAACACCACGAAGCTCGTGAAGTCGCTGACCGCCTACAACGGCGGCACCGACGGCATCAAGCTGACCTCGGGCACGGAGTCGGCCAACGCCGCCCTGGAACTGGCCAAGGACAACGTGGTCAACCCGCGTATGCAGGACTGGTACGCGAAGCTCCAGAAGGAGCAGATCGGCGTCTCGTGTCTGGGCGAGATGATGGCTGGCCGCATGACCCCGGCCGAGGCCATCAAGAAGATCCAGGCATTCGCGGATGCGACGGCCAAGGACTCGTCCATCAAGCACTACAAGCACCAGTAGCGGCACAGCACGTGCGCTCTCGTCACCAGCGGCGGCACCCGCGAACCGAACGGGGTCGGTAAAAATGCAACACGGCAAGTACCGCTTCATTGTGGGGTTCTTGGTGGCCCCCCTCGCGCTGTACGCCATCTTCGTCATCTGGCCGTTCATCCAGGCGATCTACTACTCGTTCACCGACTGGACCGGACTGAGCCCGGATTTCAAGATGGTGGGCTTCGCGAACTACAAGAGGTTGTTCGAGGACGACGTCTTCTGGAAGTCGCTCCAACACAGCCTCATGTTCGTGGTGCTGCTGCCGCTGGTGACGCTCGGCCTCGCGCTGTTCTTCTCCTTCATGATCAATGTGGGGGGACGGCACAGAAAGGGCGCCGCCGTCTCGGGCGTGCGCGGGTCGGGCTTCTACAAGATCGCGTACTTCTTCCCGCAGGTACTGTCGATCGCGATCGTCGCGATCCTCTTCCGGTTCGCGTACAGCCCGAACGACGGCGCGACCAACGGCGCGCTCCGAGCGGTCGGCCTGGACTCGCTCGCGCAGGACTGGCTGGGCGACCCGAACGTCGCCCTGTGGTCCATCATGGCCGTCCTGGTGTGGAGCACGGTCGGGTTCTTCGTGGTCCTGTTCTCGGCGGGCATGGCGTCCATCCCGAAGGACTTCTACGAGGCGGCGCTGCTCGACGGCGCAGGACGGGCCACCACCTTCTTCAAGATCACGGTGCCCCTGCTGTGGGACACCATCCAGTCCGGCTGGATCTACATGGGCATCCTCGCCCTCGGCGCCGAGGCCTTCGCCTCGGTCCAGATCATGTCGGTGGGCCCCGGCGGTCCCGCCTACTCGACGACCGTCCTCCCCCTGTACGTCTGGCAATCGGCGTTCCGTGACGCGAACGCCGCCTACGCAACGACGATCGGTGTCGCCCTGCTCGTCCTCACGCTGCTGTTCGCGGCCGTCGTGATGCGCCTCGGTCGACGCGAGCGGCTGGAGTTCTGACCATGAAGACCACCGACACTCCGCCGTCCGAGGTCCCGGCCCAGCGCGGCAGCGGCGACCCGGTCACCAAGACGAAGTCGCCCGAGGACAAGAAGCTGAAGAGCAGCGAGGGCGGCGTCCTCAACGTCTTCTCGCACGGCATGCTCATCCTCTGGGCGATCCTGGTCGTCATGCCGCTGCTGTGGGCGGTGATGACGTCCTTCAAGACGGACGGCGACATCTTCGGCTCGCCCTGGTCGCTGCCGGACAAGCTGCACTTCGAGAACTGGTCGCGGGCGTGGTCCGACGCCCACATGAGCGACTATTTCCTCAACACCATTGTGGTCGTGGGCTGTTCACTCGTGGGCACGCTCGTACTCGGCTCGATGGTCGCGTACGTGCTCGCCCGCTTCGAGTTCCCGGGACGCAGCTTCATCTACTACCTGTTCGTCGGCGGCATGAGCTTCCCGATCATCCTGGCGCTCGTACCGCTGTTCTTCGTCATGAAGAACCTGGCCCTGCTGAACACGATCCCGGGCCTCGTCCTCGCCTACATCGCGTACTCGCTGCCGTTCACGGTGTTCTTCCTCACGTCGTTCTTCCGTACGCTGCCGAGCTCGATCGCGGAGGCGGCGTTCGTCGACGGGGCCTCGCACACCCGGACGTTCTTCCAGATCATGCTGCCGATGGCCAAGCCCGGCCTGATCAGCGTGGGCATCTTCAACTTCCTCGGCCAGTGGAACCAGTACATGATTCCGACGGTCCTCAACCCGGACCCCGACAAGCGTGTCCTCGCCCAGGGCCTCGTCGAGCTCGCCACGAGCCAGGGCTACAAGGGCGACTGGTCGGGCCTCTTCGCGGGTCTGGTGATGGCGATGCTGCCGGTGCTGGCGGCGTACATCATCTTCCAGCGCCAGGTCGTTCAGGGGTTGACCGCGGGGGCGCTGAAGTAACCGCCCGAATTCTCGTACGACGAAGGGTCCGGCCCCGGGGCAAATCCCCCCGGGGCCGGACTTCTGCGCGTTTCCAAGGGAACGGATTGGTGTCAAGGGCTTGACGCCGGAGACACCTTCAGCGGAGCTTGGAGTTCATAACTTGTACAAGGTCCGGTCACACTGGGTGACGCGGATCAAGGGATAAGGGTGGGTCAATGGAGACTCCGGGGTCGCAGTCCTCGCTGCACCGGGCCAATCTCGAGCGGGTCGTACGCGCCGTACGCCTTGCCGGTTCGCTCACGCAGGCCGAGATCGCGAGGACGACGGGCCTGTCCGCCGCGACGGTCTCCAACATCGTCCGGGAGCTCAAGGACGGCGGAACCGTCGAGGTCACGCCCACATCGGCCGGCGGCCGCAGGGCCCGCAGCGTCTCCCTCAGTGGCGACGCCGGCATCGTGATCGGCGTCGACTTCGGCCACACCCACCTGCGCGTGGCGGTCGGCAACCTCGCCCACCAGGTGCTCGCGGAGGAGTCCGAGCCGCTCGACGTGGACGCCTCCGCCGCGCAGGGCTTCGACCGGGCCGAGGAGCTGGTGGAGCGCCTCATCGTGGCCACGGGCGTGGACCGGGCGAAGGTCGCCGGTGTCGGTCTCGGTGTGCCGGGCCCCATCGACGTGGAGAGCGGCACGCTGGGCTCCACCTCGATCCTGCCGGGCTGGTCCGGCACCAAGCCCGCCGAGGAGCTGGCGCGGCGCCTGGGCGTCCCCGTGCACGTCGACAACGACGCCAACCTCGGCGCGCTCGGCGAGCTGGTGTGGGGCAGCGGCCGGGGCGTCAAGGACCTCGCGTACATCAAGGTGGCCAGTGGTGTCGGCGCGGGCCTCGTGATCAGCGGGAAGATCTACCGCGGGCCCGGCGGCACGGCGGGGGAGATCGGGCACATCACGCTCGACGAGTCGGGGCCCGTGTGCCGCTGCGGCAACCGCGGCTGCCTGGAGACCTTCACCGCCGCCCGCTACGTGCTGCCGCTGCTCCAGTCCAGCCACGGCACCGACCTCACGATGGAGAAGGTCGTGCGGCTCGCGCGCGACGGGGACCCGGGCTGCCGCCGCGTCGTCGCGGACGTGGGGCGGCACATCGGCTCCGGTGTGGCGAATCTTTGCAATCTGCTGAACCCCAGCCGGGTCGTCCTCGGCGGCGATCTGGCGGAGGCCGGGGAGCTGGTCCTGGGGCCCATCAGGGAGTCCGTGGGACGCTATGCGATCCCCAGCGCCGGGCGCCAACTCTCGGTCCTCCCAGGGGCGTTGGGCGGCCGCGCGGAGGTGCTCGGGGCGCTCGCCCTGGCACTCAGCGAGATGGGCGATTCGATGCTTTTGGACGGTTCTGGTGCAGGTGCTGTGCCCGCAGCCACACCTGCCTTCACTTAGAGAACGCATGACACCGTTGCCAACCCGTTAAGGATTTACTCCTTGACGCTGCGGTTGCGGCCGAGTTGACTTCCAGCCACCTCGGCCGCAACGACGCGGCCTCGTCAGGGAGGTTTCAAAGTGAACACGCGTATGCGTCGTGCCGCCGTTGCGTTCTGTGCCACCGCCATGGCCGCGTCCCTCGCTGCCTGTGGCAGCGCCAAGGAGTCCGGCGACGACTCCACCAAGTCCGAAGGCAAGAAGACCGACGCGCTGAAGATAGGTCTGCTCCTCCCGGAGAACCAGACCGCGCGTTACGAGAAGTTCGACAAGCCCATCATCGAGCAGCAGGTCAAGAAGCTGACGGGTGGCAAGGGCAAGGTCCAGTACCTCAACGCCAAGCAGGACCCGTCCGTCCAGTCGCAGCAGATCGACACGATGATCACCAACAAGGTGGACGTGCTGATCCTCGACTCGGTCGACTCCAAGGCCGTCGCCGGGGGCGTGAAGAAGGCCAAGGACGCGGACATCCCCGTCGTCGCCTACGACCGCCTGGCCGAGGGCCCGATCTCCGCCTACACCTCGTTCGACAACGAGGAGGTCGGCAAGGAGCAGGGCAAGGCGCTGCTGAAGGCCCTGGGCGACAAGGCCAAGCCGAGCAACGAGATCGTGATGATGAACGGGGCCGCCACGGACCCGAACGCCGGCGACTTCAAGAAGGGCGCCCACTCCGTCCTCGACGGCAAGGTGAAGGTCGGCAAGGAGTACGACACCAAGGAGTGGAAGGCGGAGAACGCCAACCAGAACATGGAAGGCGCCATCTCCGCCCTCGGCAAGGACAAGATCGTCGGCGTCTACTCCGCCAACGACGGCCTCGCGGGCGGCATCATCACCGCGCTCAAGGGCGCGGGCCTCTCGAAGCTGCCGCCGGTCACCGGTCAGGACGCAGAACTCGCGGGCGTGCAGCGGATCGTGACGGGCGACCAGTACATGTCGGTCTTCAAGTCGTACCCGACCGAGGCCGAGACCGTCGCCAAGATGGCCGTCTCGATCGCCAAGACGGGCAAGATCGACAGCTCGCTGGAGACCACCAAGGTCGACAGCGGCACCGCCAAGGGCATCCCCTCCGTGATCGTCCCGATCGTCTCGCTGACGCAGGACAACATCCAGGACACGGTCGTCAAGGAGGGTTACTACACGGTCAACGACATCTGCACGGCCAAGTACAAGGCGGCCTGCGACAAGATCGGCCTGAAGTAACCCGGGAGCTCGAAGCAGCCTTCCCCACGGCCCTGACGGGCCCCTGATGCACGTCCGGCGCCCCGCCGCCAACAGCCCCGCAAGCTCAACGGCGGGGCGTCGGACGGAACACCAACACCCCCCTCATTCTTCTGAGTTCAACCTCCCGCCGGGTCATGCCTGTGGCGGTGAAGGAGATGGTTCACGTGTCCGCTACGCCCGTGCTGGCGTTGCGCGGGGTCTCCAAGCGATTCGGTGCCGTGCAGGCGCTCACCGACGTAGAGCTTGAAGTCCACGCCGGTGAGGTGGTCGCCCTGGTCGGCGACAACGGTGCCGGAAAGTCCACCCTGGTCAAGACGATCGCCGGCGTGCATCCCATCGATGACGGTGTCATCGAGTGGAACGGCAAGGCCGTCGCCGTCAACCGGCCGCACGATGCCCAGGACCTGGGCATCGCGACCGTCTATCAGGACCTCTCGCTGTGCGACAACATCGATGTCGTCGGCAACCTGTTCCTGGGGCGCGAGATCAAGAAGCGCGGCATCCTCGACGAGGTCGAGATGGAGCGCCGCTCCCGGGAACTGCTCGAGACCCTGTCGATCCGGATACCCAGCGTGCGGATCCCGGTCGCCTCGCTCTCCGGTGGCCAGCGCCAGGTCGTGGCGATCGCCCGCTCCATGCTCGGCGAGCCCAAGCTGGTGATCCTCGACGAGCCGACCGCCGCCCTCGGCGTCGAGCAGACCGCGCAGGTCCTCGACCTCGTCGAGCGGCTGCGCGAGCGCGGCCACGCGGTCATCCTCATCAGCCACAACATGGCCGATGTGAAGGCCGTCGCCGACAAGGTCGGCGTGCTCCGACTCGGCCGCAACAACGGCGTGTTCGACGTCAAGAGCACGTCCCAGGAAGAGATCATCTCCGCCATCACCGGCGCCACGGACAACGCCGTGACCCGACGTGCGGCGCGCGCCAACGGGGAGGCTCAGAAGTGAGCATCGACAAGACCAAAGCCCCCGCGGACGAACCGGGCGTCGCCGCCGGCGCCGCCGTGACCGCGGTCGACCCCCGCCTCCTCGTGCGCGAGCAGGGCTTCGCGGGTTACCTCAGCGAGTTCAAGCGCAAGATCAAGGGCGGTGACCTCGGCGCCATCCCGGTCGTCATCGGCCTGATCGTCATCGGCGCGATCTTCCAGAGCCTGAACTCGGCGTTCCTGGGCGCGGAGAACCTCAACAACATCTTCGTCGCGATGGTCGCCACCGGCATGATGTCGGTCGGCATCGTCTTCGTGCTGATGCTCGGCGAGATCGACCTCTCGGTCGGCTCCGTGTCCGGTGTCTCCTCGGCGATCACCGCGGTGCTGAGCGTCACACACGGCGTGAACGAGTGGGTCGCCGTCCTGGTCTCGCTCGCCGCGGGCGCGATCATCGGCGCCCTGCACGGCTTCTTCTTCGCCCGGCTCGGCGCCCCCGCGTTCGCCGTCACGCTGGCGGGCCTGCTGTTCTGGAACGGCTTCATGCTCCAGATCCTGGGTTCCAACGGCACGATCAACATCGACGGCGACGGCGTGGTCGGCAAGCTCACCACGTACTACTTCTCGGACGTCGTCGCTGCCTACGGCCTCGCCGTCATCGCGATCCTCGCCTACTTCGTGCCGACCTTCCTCGGCAACCGGCGCCGCGAGGCCGCGGGCATCCCGTCCCGGCCGCTCAGCGACATCGTGCTGCGCACGGTGCTGCTCGCGATCGCGCTCTTCGGCGTCGCGATCATCTTCAACCAGTACAAGGGCCTGCCGCTCGCGGTGCTGCTGTTCGGCATCGTGCTCGTCGGTACGGACTTCCTTCTCCGCCGTACTTCGTACGGCCGTAAGGTCAACGCGCTCGGCGGCAGCGTCGAGGCCTCCCGGCGTGCCGGTATCAACGTCACGGCGATCCGGATCTCGGTCTTCGCCCTCGCGGGCCTGTTCGCGGCGGTCGGCGGCCTCTTCTGGGCCTCCAAGATCGCGGCGGCAAACCAGAGCGCCGGCGCCGGCGACCTCCTGATGAACGTCATCGCCGCGGCCGTCATCGGCGGCACCAGCCTCTTCGGTGGCCGGGGCCGCACCTGGAACGCGCTGCTCGGTGTGCTGGTGATCACGTCGATCCAGTACGGCCTCGCGCTCGAGGGCATCGCCACCCCGATCCAGTACATGATCACCGGCGGTGTACTCCTCGCCACGGTCGTCATCGACTCGGTCACCCGTAAGACCCAGAAGACGGCCGGCCGCGCCTGACGGCTGTTCCGGCCCTTCTGGCCTCGACCGACTGTGCCCGGCGTCGATGGTGACGCCGGGCACAGTCACGCTCACACCCTGCGTGCGGGCCGAACGCCTGATTCTGTTTCGTGACGAGGGCGTGACGAGGAACGCACGGCCCGCACGCCGTGGCGCGCAGGGGAACATTAGAATCGACAGGCCCGGCAAGCTCGACAGCTCAACCAGTTACTCACAGCTCTATCGCAAGGAGGCACGGGTGCCGCTGCTGACCCGCATCACGGGACCGCGCGATCTGGACCGGCTCAGCCTTGAGCAGCTGGACCAGCTGGCAGGAGAGATCCGGACCTTCCTCGTCGACGCGGTCTCCAAGACCGGCGGCCACCTCGGCCCGAACCTCGGCGTCGTCGAGCTGACGATCGCCCTGCATCGCGTCTTCGAGTCCCCCCAGGACAAGGTGCTGTGGGACACCGGCCACCAGTCCTACGTGCACAAGCTGCTCACCGGCCGCAAGGACTTCTCCAAGCTGAAGATGAAGGGCGGCCTGTCCGGCTACCCCTCGCAGGCCGAGTCCGAGCACGACGTGATCGAGAACAGCCACGCCTCCACCGTCCTCGGCTGGGCCGACGGCCTCGCGAAGGCGAACGAGATCCAGGACCGCGGCGACCACGTCGTCGCGGTCATCGGCGACGGCGCGCTCACCGGCGGCATGGCCTGGGAGGCGCTGAACAACATCGCCGCCGCCAAGGACCGCCCCCTCGTCATCGTGGTCAATGACAACGAGCGCTCGTACGCTCCCACGATCGGCGGCCTCGCCAACCACCTCGCGACCCTGCGCACCACGGACGGCTACGAGCGCTTCCTGGCCCGCGGCAAGGACCTCCTGGAGCGCACCCCGGTCGTCGGCAAGCCCCTCTACGAGACGCTGCACGGCGCGAAGAAGGGCCTCAAGGACTTCATCGCCCCGCAGGGCATGTTCGAGGACCTCGGCCTGAAGTACGTCGGCCCGATCGACGGCCACGACCTCGAGGCCCTGGAGTCCGCGCTCACCCGCGCCAAGCGCTTCGGCGGCCCGGTCATCGTGCACTGCCTCACCGAGAAGGGCCGCGGCTACAAGCCCGCCCTCCAGGACGAGGCCGACCGCTTCCACGGCATCGGCCCCATCCACCCCGACACCGGCCTCCCGATCAAGGCCTCCGGCGCCGACTGGACGTCGGTCTTCGGCGACGAGATGGCCAAGCTCGGCCGCGAGCGCGAGGACATCGTGGCGATCACCGCCGCGATGCTGCAGCCGGTCGGCCTGAAGAAGTTCGCCGATGAGTTCCCCGAGCGGGTCTACGACGTCGGCATCGCCGAGCAGCACGCGGCGACCAGCGCGGCGGGCCTCGCCCAGGGCGGCCTGCACCCGGTCTTCGCGGTGTACGCGACGTTCCTCAACCGCGCCTTCGACCAGGTCCTGATGGACGTCGCCCTGCACAAGTGCGGCGTCACCTTCGTCCTGGACCGGGCCGGCATCACCGGCACCGACGGCGCCTCGCACAACGGCATGTGGGACATGTCCCTGCTCCAGGTCGTCCCCGGCGTCCGCATCGCCGCGCCGCGCGACGCCGACCAGGTCCGCGCGCAGCTGCGCGAGGCGGTCCAGGTCGAGGACGCGCCCACCGTCGTCCGCTACTCCAAGGGCGCGGTCGGCCCGGCCGTCGAGGCGGTCGGCAAGGTCGGCGGCATGGACGTACTCCGGGAGGCCTCTTCCGAACTCCCACCCGTCTCCCACCACCACCCTCAACCGAGTCCCTACGGGACGCACCCCTTGATCGACGTCCTCCTGGTCTCGGTCGGCGCGCTGGCGCCCATGTGCCTGGAGATCGCCGACCTCCTCGACAAGCAGGGCATCACGACGACGGTCGTCGACCCCCGCTGGGTCAAGCCGGTCGACGAGGCGATGGCTCCGCTGGCCGAGCGCCACCGGGTGGTCGTCACGGTCGAGGACAACTCCCGGGTGGGCGGCGTCGGTTCGTCCATCGCGCAGGCGCTGCGCGACGCGGGCGTCGACGTCCCGCTCCGCGACTTCGGCATCCCGCCGCGCTTCCTGGAGCACGCCTCCCGCAAGGAGATCATGGCCGAGATCGGCCTCACGGCCCCCGACATCGCCCGCCAGGTCACGGGCCTCGTCTCCAAGCTGGACGGCCGCTACGAGGGCTCCGCCGCGGCGGACGCGGTCGAGGCGGCTCGCGACTGAGCACATCAAGCCCGTCGCGAGCAATTCAAGCCCGTCGGACGGGCAATTCAAGCCCGTCCGGCGATTGAGGACATCTTGTGCCCCGGTCGGCCGGGGACGAGGCCACGGGGCTCCGCCCCGGACCCCGCTGCTCAATCGCCGCAGGGGCTTGATTGGCCCACGCGGCTCCAAATGGGGGCCGGACCGGCCCCATTCGCATGAAACCGGTTGACTCACCCGCGCGCCGAAGGCCACTCGTCCGATCATGTCGAGGACGACGAAGCCAACGGAGGTAAGCGTGAGCACCCAGCCAGGCGGCGCGGAACGAACAGCCCGTAACGGCCTGTTCCGCACCAAGTCCATCGAGCAGTCCATCCAGGACACCGAGGAACCCGAGCACCAGCTCAAGAAGACCCTCTCCGCCCTCGACCTCACCGTCTTCGGCGTCGGCGTCGTCATCGGCTCCGGCATCTTCGTCATCACCGGCACGGCCGCCACCGACTACGCGGGCCCGGCCGTGACCATCGCCTTCGTCGTCGCCGCCGTGGTCTGCGCCCTCGCCGCGCTCTGCTACGCGGAGTTCGCCTCGACGGTCCCGGTCGCCGGATCCGCGTACACCTTCGCCTTCGCCTCGCTCGGCGAGTTCCCGGCCTGGATCATCGGCTGGGACCTGATCCTCGAACTCGCCCTCGGCTGCGCGACGGTCGCGGTCGGCTGGTCCGGCTACGTACAGTCCCTCCTCGACAGCTGGGGCATCCCACTGCCGGGGGCGCTCCAGGGACCCGGCTCCGGCCAGGGCGGCTTCAGCTTCAACATCGCCGCGTTCCTGCTGGTGCTCGCCGTGATGACGGTCGTCGTGATCGGCATGAAGCTCTCGGCCTGGGTGACATCGGTGGTCGTGGCCATCAAGGTGACGGTCGTCCTGATCGTGATCGCGGTGGGTGCCTTCTTCATCAAGTCCAGCAACTACAGCCCGTACATCCCGCCGGCCCAGGACAACAAGAGCAGCTCGGGGCTGAGCGCCACCCTCCTCGAAGGCATCGCCGGATTCACACCGCAGAGCTTCGGCGTGATGGGCATCTTTACCGCCGCGGCCGTCGTCTTCTTCGCGTTCATCGGCTTCGACGTCGTGGCGACCGCCGCCGAGGAGACCCGCAATCCGCAGAAGGACGTCCCGCGCGGCATCCTCGGCTCCCTCGCCATCTGCACGGTCCTGTACGTGGGCGTGGCCGCGGTCGTGACCGGCATGCAGAACTACAAGGAACTCGACCCGGGCGCCCCGCTCGCGGAGGCGTTCAAGTCGGTCGGCCACCCGTTCTGGGCGGGCCTGATCTCGTTCGGCGCGGTCATCGGCCTGACGACCGTCTGCATGATCCTGCTCCTCGGCCAGAGCCGCGTCTTCTTCGCGATGAGCCGCGACGGTCTGCTGCCCCCGGTGTTCAGCAGGGTCCACCCCAGGTTCCGCACCCCGTACCGCTCGACGATCATCCTGGGCGTCCTGACGGCGTGCGTGGCCGGCCTCATCTCCCTCGAGGAACTCTCCAAGCTGGTCAACATCGGCACGCTGTTCGCCTTCGTCGTCGTGGCCCTCGGCGTCCTCATCCTGCGCCGCACCCGCCCCGACCTGCCGCGCGCCTTCAAGGCCCCGTGGGTGCCGTTCCTGCCCATCGCCTCCGTGGCGTGCTCGGTGTGGCTGATGCTCAACCTGTCCGTGGAGACGTGGCTGCGGTTCGCGGTGTGGATGGTGATCGGCGTGGTCATCTACTTCGCGTACGGCCGCCGCCACAGCCGGGCCCAGCGGTAATCACGGTAATCACGACCACACCCCGCCCCCGTATGTCCCTACTAAGTAGGACATACGGGGGCGGATAGCTTGGCGCACATGCTCAGCGAGGCGCTCCTTCCACGACCGTACGTATCCGAAGGCCGTACCGGCTCCTCGAAAGACAGACGCACCCGACGCCCCCGCCGCTACTGGCCCCGCCTGCTCCTCGCCCTCACGGCCCTGGCCTGCGTCACCCGCATCCCGTCCTTCACCCGCCCGCTCTGGAACCCGGACGAGGGCTATCTCGCCGTCCAGGCACGGCTGTTGGCGCACGGCGGCTCGCTCTACGAAACCGTTGTCGACCGCAAACCCCCGCTGGTCCCCTGGCTGTACGAGGCGGTGTTCGCGGTCTTCGGTTCGGACTCGCTCACGCCGGTGCGGGTGTGCGCGGTGCTGGCGCACGTGGTGACAGCGGTGCTCTTGGCGTCACTGGCCCGCCGCCGCTGGGGCGACACGCCGGGCCGCACCGCGGGCGTCCTCTACCTCCTCCTGTCCATCGGCCTGAACCCGGAGGACACGCAGGCCGCGACCTTCGAGGTCTTCATGCTGCCGTGGACCGCGGCGGCGCTCTGGTGCGCGGACCGCCGCAACTGGGCCCTGTGCGGTGCCGCGATCTCGGGGGCGTTCCTGACGAAGCAGACCGGGGGAGCGGTGCTGGTACCGGCGGTGTGGCTGCTCTGGAGGGCGGGGTGGCCGCGAAGTGGGCTGCTGCGGTGCGGAGTTGGAGCACTCGCGCCCGTCGCGGCAGCCGCACTGCTCACGAACCCCACCGGTTTCGCCTTCTGGACGGTGACGGGCTCGGGCGCATACGCGTCCATCACCGGCTCCGAACTCCACGTCCTCCTACGAGGGTTGACGAATGCGGCGATCCTGTCGGTGGCGTGCGCGGGCGTGCTGCCGGCGATCGTACGGGTGCTGCGCATCGCGCGGACGGGCTGCGCGGACCTCTGGCTGTGGCTGGCGTCCTCGGCGATCGCGGTCGTCTTCGGCTTCCACTTCTTCGGCCACTACTACCTCCAACTGGTCCCGCCCCTGGCCCTGTTGGGAACGCTGGCACTGCACATTCTCACCCGCGAACACCAGCGACGTGCCCTGCTCGCCTCGTCGTGCTGCGCGGCCCTGTTCCTCACGTGGGGCCTGCTCGCACCGCGCACGGACCTCGCCCACACGGAGCGTTTGGCCACGGCGGTGCGCGAGCGCACGACCCCGGACGACCGGATCCTGATCTGGGGCATGCACCCGGAAGCGTACTGGCTCTCGAACCGCACCCCGGCCTCCCGCTTCCTGACGGCCGGCCTCCTCACGAACTTCAGCGGGGGCCGGGACGGGGGCGGCGTCGGGGAGCGGTTCGCGGTGCCGGGGAGCTGGGCCACGTTCCGGGCGGAGGTGCGGGACCGGCCACCGACGTTGATCGTGGACGACTCACGGGGCGCGCCGTACGGACCGGGGCGGGTGGGGTCGCTACGGCGCATCCTGGCGGGGTATTGGGAAGTGGCCGTGGTGGACGGTTCCGTGGTCTACGAACGCGCCCACGCGCCCCGGAACACTCCGGACGACAGCCGGCCCTAGGAGTTGTCTTCAAGTGTCACGCCCACATCAGGAGCGGGGCGAGGGTGACGGCTGCTTGGTAGGACTCGGCGGTCTTGTCGTAGAGGGTGGCGATGCCGCGCCATTGCTTGAGCCGGTTGAAGCACCGTTCCACGACGTTGCGCCGTTTGTAGAGCTGCTTGTCGAAGGCAGGTCGGCGCCCGCCCCGGCTGCCGCGCCGGAGCCGGTTGCGGACCTGGTCGGCCCGCTCGGGAATGGTGTGGCCGATGCCGCGGCGCCGCAGCCAGGTCCGCATCGTCGCAGCCATCAACGAGTGGCTGTGACACGCCAGTCACCGCGCGGCGAGGCCCAGTTCATAGCGGCTGACCCAGGTCGCCGGGCCATCATCCTGCCGCTGGCCCGGAGCGCCGCCGACCGGCACGTCGCCGCGGTGCACGAACCCCCGCGCCTCGTAGTGACTACGCAGGCGGACGTTGGACTTCACGCAGTCCAGCCGCAAGGCGTCCACTCCCAGTTGCCGGGCAGTATCGGTTGCCCAGTCGAGAATGACGTCCCCCAGCCCGGTCGCCCAGCGACGTACAGCCATCCGATGGATGTATCCCGCAGTGCCGCCGACATCCGCCCACAACGAGTCCGACCAGTCCACGGTGACGGTGTCCGCTGGCTTGTCGTCGATCTCGACCAACCACGTCTCGCCTCGGGCGAGCGCCTCCGCCACCCACGCCGCCTCGAAGCGTGAAGGCCACTGACTGACTCCGCGGACCTCCAACCACTCCGCCGCCTCGTCGAGCACGCTCAGCACATCGTCCATGTGCTCGCCCTCAGCACGCTGAAAGACGACCTTGTCACTGCTCCAATCAACTGTCATGACACGGATGATCGCAGCTGCTCAGCACCCTCAACAGCCACTTCCGATACACGCTCCAGCCGACCACCGCTCGTCGGTCCCCCCCTTGGCCGGGGACTTCTTCGCCGACTCGGGGATCTCGCGGTCGCCGCGGAGGGCCTTCCAGTGTTCTGCCCCGCTGTCGGCAGCTTCTCGGGCCGGTCACCACCCATCGCCTTGTCGAGGTCGATGCCGTCGATGTTGTTGTTGAGGTCGCTGTAGAGCCGGTAGCCGGTGCCGCCGAGGGCCAGGACGAGAACCAGGAGCACGAGGAGCACGATCCGGCCCGTGCGGCACTTCTTCTTCGGGGCCTTGCGGCCGCGCCGTGTACTGGACTCGGCTCCGTGGGATGTCGGTACAGGTGTGCCCACGTCATGGCTCACGGTGGGGTTCTCGCAACTCGCGCCCAGAGGGGGCAGGAGCAGCAGGCCGCTCCCGTGGGGGGCCGGGTCGGTGCTGCTCGGCTGACGCTTGGTAGGACGCGGAGAGAGACGTCAAGGGGGAGGCGCGCCCAAGGCCGATCTGCTCTACGCAGTGCAGTACCAGAGCGGACGCCCCCTTGGTGATTGGCGTTCCCTGGGCAACCCGTACCGGGACCCGAAGGGTGCGGCGACGTTGGGTGTGCCGACCGTTGCCGTGGACGGGCACGGCCGTGCTCGGCGTCTGTGTCTCCGGTGGGGAGGCGGAACCGGCGGCTTCGGAAGGTTGATCCGGGTTCGGGCGCCCTCAGCCCGGCCACACGGTGCGCGGCCCTGCACAGGTCGCGCCCAACGCGCCCACCCTGCCCCGCAATTCACGATCCGCCGTAACGACAGTGCAAGGCCGCCCAAGCCCCGCCACCACCCCCACGATGTGATCGTCCCCGCTCCCCTCCGCCGACTCCACCCGCACCCCGGGCACCGATTCCACGCCCCGCGCGGCTCCCTCGACGACGAGGATCACCTCGGTGCCGGTTCGCTTTCCGTAGTCCACCAGGCGGTCCCGAAGTCGCTCGGCGGCGCCTCGGCGGTCGCGCCACCATCCGTCGGGGACGGAGCCGACGACGTTGGCCCCGTCGACCACCAGCACTTCGTTCATGCGGCAAGGGTCGCACGAGGGGGCCGTGCGGCGCGGCATAGGCTGGAGGTGTGAACGGCGACTGGCTGATCGGTGGGCGCGGCGGCGTCCTCCGCGCGTACGCGTACGCCCCCGGAGAGGGCGCGGTCACGTGCCGCGCGGAGCAGTATCCAGAAGGCCCCTGGTCACCACCCCGCACGGTCGGCGGCGAGCAGTGCGTGCATCCGGGCGGGGGCGTTGCCCGCAGCAGCGAGGGGTACGCGCACCTCGTCGCCTGGCGGCCCACCGTTTCCGGCGAGGCCGGACTCGTGCACTCGACGCACTTCCAGCCGCACCTCTCCGCCCTCGACTGGCTCCCCATCGGCCACCCCAACAAGCAGGGCGACCGCACCGGCCCACCCGCCGTGGCCGTCGACGCGCAGGGCCGCGCCCACGTCTTCGTACGCAACAACGGTGGCGGGGTGAGCCTGCGGATGCAGGAGGAGAAGGGCGGCTGGGGGCCGTGGCGGGATCTCAAGGGGGAGGATGTGCATGGGCAACTCGCAGCTGTGGCGGGGGAGTCGGGGCTGATCACCCTCTACGCCGTGACCGCTGACGGGGGCGTTCTGCGGTGGCGTCAGGAGGAGGCGGGGCGGCCCCTCGTACGGGACGAGAAGCCGGAGCCCGCCGCCGCCCGGCCGGGCACCCTGTGTGCCCTCGCCACGTCCGCCGGGCACACCACCCTCTTCTTCACCGACGAGGACGGTGCCGTGTGCGCCTGGCGAGGGGAGGGCGCGCCGGTGCGGGTGCTGGATGCGGTCGGGCCCGGGGCCGTTTCGGCCGTTCGGTGTCAACTGGACGGCGTGGACTGCACGTTGCTCGCTCAGCGCACGGCCGGCGGTCGGGTCGCCTTCGCCGCGTATCCCACCGAGACGGAGTCCGCGGGGGCCTGGTGGGCGGAGTCGGAGTCCGGTCCTGAGCTGCCGGCGGACGCGCGGGTCGCGCTCGCGGAGGACCGTGACCGGCATGTTGTGGCGGGGAGTTGGGTGCCGGGGGAGCCTGCGCGGCTGCATCTCGCGCGGCGGAAGCGGGATGAGCCCGGGCTGGCGATGGAGGCGTGGCGGGGTGTCGGGTGAGGCCCCCGCACCATGAACTGTGACGGCTACCTACGAAATGTTCGTAGATAGCCGTCACAGTCACAGCAACAGCCGCATCAGCAGCCCACCGTCACGCGGCACGCGTCACGCGGGGACCGAAGCCACCCCCGCCTCCAGGAACTTCTTCCCGGTGACCCGCTCGGAGACGCCCGCCCGGTCCAGGTACGGAGTGATCCCGCCCAGGTGGAAGGGCCAACCGGCGCCCGTGATCAGGCAGAGGTCGATGTCCTGGGCCTCGGCGACGACGTTCTCGTCGAGCATCAGGCCGATCTCCTGCGCCACCGCGTCGAGGACGCGGTCGCGGGTCTGCTCCTCGGAGAGGACCACGTCGCCCTGGTTCAGCAGAGCCGCGACCTCCGGGTCCAGCTCCGGCTTGCCGGAGTCGTAGACGTAGAAGCCGCGCTTGCCGGCCTTGACGACGGCCGCGAGGTTCGGGGACACCGTGAAGCGCTCCGGGAAGGCGCGGTTCAGGGTCTCCGAGACGTGCAGGCCGATGGCCGGGCCGACCAGCTCCAGGAGGACCAGCGGGGACATCGGGAGGCCGAGGGGCTCGACGGCCTTCTCCGCGACCGCGACCGGCGTGCCCTCGTCGATGACGTTCTGGATCTCGCCCATGAAGCGGGTCAGGATGCGGTTGACCACGAACGCCGGGGCGTCCTTGACCAGGACCGCGGTCTTCTTCAGCTTCTTGGCCACACCGAACGCCGTCGCCAGCGCCGCGTCGTCCGTCTGCTCGCCGCGGACGATCTCCAGGAGCGGGAGGATCGCGACCGGGTTGAAGAAGTGGAAGCCGACCACGCGCTCGGGGTGCTTCAGCTTGGCGGCCATCTCCGACACCGAGAGGGACGAGGTGTTCGTCGCCAGGATCGCGTGCGCGGGGGCCACGGCCTCCACCTCCGCGAAGACCTGCTGCTTGACGCCGATCTCCTCGAAGACGGCCTCGATGATGAAGTCGGCGTCCGCGAAGCCCTCGGCCTTGTCGAGCACACCGGAGACGAGGGCCTTCAGGCGGTTCGCCTTGTCCTGGTTGATGCGGCCCTTGCCGAGCAGCTTCTCGATCTCGGCGTGGACGTAGCCCACACCCTTGTCGACGCGCTCCTGGTCGATGTCCGTGAGGACGACCGGGACCTCGAGGCGGCGCAGGAACAGCAGGGCGAGCTGCGAGGCCATCAGGCCCGCGCCCACCACGCCGACCTTTGTGACCGGGCGCGCCAGGTTCTTGTCCGGGGCGCCCGCCGGGCGCTTCGCGCGCTTCTGGACGAGGTTGAACGCGTAGATGCCCGCGCGCAGTTCGCCGCCCATGATCAGGTCCGCGAGGGCCTGGTCCTCGGCGTCGAAGCCGGCCTGAAGGTCACCGGACTTGGCGTTCGCGATGATGTCGAGCGCGCGGTACGCGGCCGGGGCAGCGCCGTGCACCTTGCTGTCGGCGATGAACTTGCCGCGCGCCACGGCCTGGTCCCAGGCCTCGCCGCGGTCGACGTCCGGGCGCTCGACCTTGACGTCGCCCTTGAGGACCTGAGCGGTCCAGAGGAGGGACTGCTCAAGGAAGTCGGCGCCCTCGAACAGGGCGTCGGCGATGCCCAGCTCGTAGACCTGCGCGCCCTTGAGCTGCTTGTTCTGGTTGAGGCTGTTCTCGATGATGACCGAGACGGCCTTGTCCGCGCCGATCAGGTTCGGCAGCAGCGCACAGCCGCCCCAGCCGGGAACCAGGCCGAGGAAGACCTCGGGGAGCGAGAAGGCCGGGAGGGCCTGAGACACGGTCCTGTACGAGCAGTGGAGACCGACCTCCACGCCGCCGCCCATCGCCGCACCGTTGTAGTACGCGAAGGTGGGGACCGCGAGGGAGGAGAGGCGCTTGAAGACCTCGTGGCCGCCCTTGCCGATGGCCAGCGCGTCGTCGTGCTTCTTCAGCAGCTCGACGCCCTTGAGGTCGGCGCCGACCGCGAAGATGAACGGCTTGCCGGTGACGCCGGCGCCGACGATGTCGCCCTCGGCGGCCTCCTTCTCGACCTGGTCGATCGCCGTGTTCAGGTTGGCGAGCGACGCGGGGCCGAAGGTGGTCGGCTTGGTGTGGTCCAGGCCGTTGTCCAGCGTGATGAGGGCGAACTTGCCCGCGCCGTACGGGAGATCGAGGTGGCGTACGTGCGCCGACGTGACGACCTCGTCCTCGAAGAGGGCGGATGCGCCCTTCAGGAGCTCAGCGGTGGTGGTGCTCACTTGTCGCCTCCGGCGTCCTTGTGGTGCGGGTTCTCCCAGATGACCGTGGCGCCCATGCCGAAGCCGACGCACATGGTCGTGAGGCCGTAGCGGACCTCCGGCTGCTCCTCGAACTGGCGGGCCAGCTGCGTCATCAGACGGACGCCGGAGGAGGCGAGCGGGTGGCCGTACGCGATGGCGCCGCCGTACTGGTTGACGCGCGCGTCGTCGTCGGCGATGCCGTAGTGGTCGAGGAAGGCGAGGACCTGGATGGCGAAGGCCTCGTTGATCTCGAAGAGGTTGATGTCCTCGATCGACAGGCCGGCCTTCGCGAGCGCCTTCTCCGTGGCCGGGATCGGGCCGTAGCCCATGACCTCCGGCTCCACGCCCACGAAGGCGTAGGAGACGAGGCGCATCTTGACCGGGAGGTCGTTCTCGCGGGCGAAGTCCTCGCTCGCGATGATGGAGGCCGTCGCACCGTCGTTGAGACCGGCGGCGTTTCCAGCGGTCACGCGGCCGTGCGTGCGGAACGGGGTCTTGAGGCCCGCGAGGCTCTCCAGGGTCGTACCCGGGCGCATCGGCTCGTCGGCCGTGACGAGGCCCCAGCCGGTCTCGCCGACCTCGGTGTTGGTGTTGCGCACGGAGATGGGCACCAGATCCTGCTGGATCTTGCCGTTCGCGTACGCCTTCGCCGCCTTCTCCTGCGAGCGCACGGCGTACTCGTCGGCGCGCTGCTTGGTGATGTGCGGGTAGCGGTCGTGCAGGTTCTCCGCCGTCATGCCCATGAAGAGGGCCGACTCGTCGACCAGCTTCTCCGATACGAAGCGGGGGTTCGGGTCCACGCCCTCGCCCATGGGGTGGCGGCCCATGTGCTCGACGCCGCCCGCGATGACGGCGTCGTACGCGCCGAACGCGATGGATCCGGCCGTCGACGTGACGGCGGTCAGGGCGCCCGCGCACATGCGGTCGATCGAGTAGCCGGGCACCGACTGCGGCAGGCCCGCGAGGATGCCCGCGGTGCGGCCGATGGTCAGGCCCTGGTCACCGATCTGCGTGGTCGCGGCGACGGCGACCTCGTCGATCCGCGCGGGGTCCAGGTTCGGGTTGCGGCGCAGCAGCTCCCGGATGGACTTGACGACCAGGTCGTCGGCGCGGGTCTCGTGGTAGATGCCCTTCGGGCCCGCCTTGCCGAACGGGGTGCGGACGCCGTCGACGAAGACGACGTCCCTGACGGTACGAGGCACGATGGCTCTCCTCCAGGTGCGGGAATGCGCTGCGAATACCGCCATGCTACTTGCGAGTAACCAAGTCTTGAAGCCCCCCTGGCCGGAGCGGCGAACGTCACATGTGCGGAGCCCCCACCCCGCCCCTTCCCGAAAGTCCTGCCGGACGGGCCTGCTCAATCGCCGCAGGGGCTTGATAGACCAAGCCCCGCCGGCGATTGAGGCGCGGGGTCCGGGGCGGAGCCCCGTGGCCGGGCAGCACGACGCCCCCCGACCAATGAGGCCGAGGGGCGTGAAGAGGTGGGTCAGGCGGATGCCGCGAGTGCGGCGAGGAGGACAGGCGTGACCTGTTCCACCTGCCACCGCCGCGCCCCGTGCGAGGCCAACGCCTCCGCGACGGACTCCGCGTCGACGACCGCCGGAGGCTCCCAGCACACCCGGCGCACCGTGTCCGGCGTGATCAGGTTCTCCTGCGGCATCGAGAGCGTCTCGGCCAGCGCCGAGACCGCCGCCCGCGCCGCCGAGAGGCGGGCCGCCGCGGCGGGGTCCTTGTCGGCCCAGGCGCGCGGCGGGGGCGGCCCCGTCGTGGCCTGGCCCGGCTGCGGCAGCTCGGCGTCCGGCAGGGCCCGCGCCCGGTCGACCGCCGCCTGCCACTGCTCCAGCTGGCGCCGGCCCATGCGGTGGCCGAAGCCGGGCAGGGCGGACAGCGCGTGCACATTGGGCGGCAGCGCGAGCGCGGCCTCGACGATCGCCGAGTCACCGAGCACCTTGCCCGGCGAGACGTCCCGCCGCTGCGCGACGTCGTCGCGCGCCGTCCACAGCTCGCGGACGACCGCCATCTGACGCCTGCGCCGCACTTTGTGCATCCCGGACGTGCGCCGCCACGGGTCCTTGCGCGGCGGTGCGGGTGGGGCGGAGGCGATGGCGTCGAACTCTTCGTGGGCCCACTCCAGCTTGCCCTGCCGGTCGAGCTCCTTCTCCAGCGCGTCGCGCAGGTCGACGAGGAGTTCGACGTCGAGGGCGGCGTAGCGCAGCCAGGGGTCGGGCAGCGGGCGCGTCGACCAGTCGACGGCGGAGTGGCCCTTCTCCAGTACGTAGCCGAGCACGTTCTCGACCATCGCGCCGAGGCCCACCCGCGGGAAACCGGCGAGCCGGCCGGCCAGCTCCGTATCGAAGAGCCGTGTGGGCCGCATGCCTATGTCGCGCAGGCACGGCAGGTCCTGGGTGGCGGCGTGCAGGTCCCACTCGGCGTCGGCGATGGCGTCGCCGAGCGAGGAGAGGTCGGGGCAGCCGACCGGGTCGATGAGCGCGGTGCCCGCGCCCTCCCGGCGCAGCTGCACCAGATAGGCGCGCTGCCCGTAGCGGTAGCCGGAGGCGCGCTCGGCGTCGACGGCGACGGGGCCCGTGCCGGCGGCGAAGGCCGCGACGACATCGGCGAGCGAGGCTTCGTCGGCGATCACCGGCGGAATACCCTCGCGGGGTTCGAGGAGGGGGGTCGGCGCACCGTTGACTGAACCAACAGATCCTTCAGCAGAAGATCCGCCGTCGTCCAGAGGGGCGCCTCCGGTGGTGCGCAGTGAACTGTCTGCTGCGGTTTCTTGGGCGTCGGTCACCTGTCAAGAGTATCTGTGAACGCACGGCGCCCGTCGACGGAACGTTACGTCGACGGGCGCCGTGCCGAAGTAAACCGGATGAATCCGGCCACTGGGCGATCAGTGGGTCGGGGAAACGGTGATCAGTGGATGATGCCGGTGCGCAGCGCGACCGCCACCATGCCCGCCCGGTCACCCGTACCGAGCTTGCGCGCGATGCGGGCGAGGTGGCTCTTCACGGTCAGGGCGGACAGGCCCATGGAGACGCCGATGGCCTTGTTCGACTGGCCCTCGGCGACGAGCCGGAGCACCTCCACTTCGCGGCCGGACAGTTCGCGGTAGCCGCCCGGGTGGCTCGGGGCACCCGGGGGGCGACGGTGCATACGCGCGGCCGCGGCGCCGATCGGGGCGGCGCCCGGCCGGGTGGGCATGCCGATGTTGGTACGGGTACCGGTGACGACGTAGCCCTTGACGCCGCCCGCGAGGGCGTTGCGCACGGCACCGATGTCGTCGGCGGCGGAGAGGGCGAGCCCGTTGGGCCAGCCCGCGGCTCGGGTTTCGGAGAGGAGCGTCAGGCCGGATCCATCGGGGAGGTGGACGTCGGCGACGCAGATGTCGCGGGGGTTGCCGATGCGGGGACGAGCCTCCGCGACGGACGAGGCCTCGATCACGTCACGAACACCGAGCGCCCACAGGTGGCGGGTCACGGTGGAACGGACGCGGGGGTCGGCCACGACCACCATCGCGGTCGGCTTGTTCGGGCGGTAGGCGACCAGGCTTGAGGGCTGCTCGAGGAGAACGGACACCAGGCCTCCTGGGGTGCGGGACGGAGCCGGCTCGGGGATGAAGCCGGGAGGAACCGTGCTTTCAAGGTCACTGGGTCCTTCGGCACCAAACCCCGGGGCCTTTAGAGAATGATCACGATTTGGTGAGTAACAATGCGAGCAATTCGGACACGTTAGCGATCATTCGAAAGGGTGCCGAATAGTCGCGAGTCGCATCCAATCGAACCAAATCGGACCGACCGGGGCCATTCCGAAAGGACCCGAAACATGAGAAAGCCGCGTCGGAGCTGCTCCGACGCGGCCGAAAAAGACCCCTGCGATTCGGTGGTCAGGAAGGACGCGGCCCCCGCCGCTGCGGCAGCGTCACCACCGCGCCGTCCGGACCCTGTGGCGCGGACGCCACCGGCGGCAGGCCCGCGATCTGGCACAGCACCTCGCACCACGCCGCGAGATGCGCCGATGTGTCCGGTACGCCACCGAGGCCCTCGCGCGGCGTCCACGACGCCCGGATCTCGATCTGCGAGGCGGGCGCCCGGTCGCCGAGCCCCCCGAAGTAGTGCGAACTCGCGCGGGTGACCGTGCCCGAAGGCTCCCCGTAGGAGAGGCCGCGGGCCTCCAGCGCGCCCGTCAGCCAGGACCACGAGACGTCCGGGAGCAGCGGGTCGGCCGCCATCTCCGATTCGAGTTCGGCCCGGACCAGGGTCACGAGCCGGAACGTGCCGTTCCAGGCGTCGTGCCCCGCCGGGTCGTGCAGCAGGACGAGCCGCCCGTCGGCCAGATCCTCGTCACCGTCGACGACCGCGGCCTCGAGCGCGTACGAGAACGGGGCCAGGCGCTGCGGCGGCCGCGTCGGGTCGATCTCGATCTCCGGGCGGAGCCGCGCGGACCGCAGGGCGTCGACCGCCGTGCGGAAGGCGGGCGGGGTGGGGTCGTGCTCCTGTGCAGCGTTCATGTCCCGAGCGTTCTGCCCCTCCCGCACCGATTCACTCTTCCCGCCTGTGTCGTCGTGGTCGTCGCGCCCGTCGTCCGACCGTTGTCCCTGAGCCGAAGCCATGCCGGGAAGGTTAAGGGGAGCGAGGCCCTCCCGTGGGGAGGGACACCCGTCTCGGAGCCCCTTCCCCATGTCCTTCACAGGCGGCGCGGCGGGCGTGCGAAACTTTCGGGTGTGAGTGCCAATACCGAGGCCACGGGCCAACAGCCGTCAGCGACGTACGAACCCACGAAGGCGACGCGGGATTCAGCCTTCCTCAAGGCGTGCAGGCGCGAGCCCGTGCCGCACACGCCGGTGTGGTTCATGCGCCAGGCCGGCCGCTCGCTGCCCGAGTACCACAAGGTGCGCGAGGGCATCGCGATGCTGGACTCCTGCATGCGGCCCGACCTGGTCGCCGAGATCACGATGCAGCCGGTGCGCCGGCACGACGTCGACGCGGCGATCTACTTCAGCGACATCGTCGTGCCGCTCAAGGCCATCGGCATCGACCTCGACATCAAGCCCGGTGTCGGCCCGGTCATCGCCAACCCGATCCGCTCGCGCGCCGACCTGGCCCAGCTGCGGGACCTCACCCCCGAGGACGTCTGGTACGTCACCGAGGCGATGGGACTGCTCACCGCCGAGCTCGGCGAGAAGCCGCTGATCGGCTTCGCGGGCGCCCCGTTCACGCTCGCCAGCTACCTCGTGGAGGGCGGCCCGTCCCGCAACCACGAGCACACCAAGGCGCTCATGTACGGCGACCCGCAGCTCTGGGCCGACCTGCTCGACCGCCTCGCCGAGATCACCTCCGCGTTCCTGAAGGTGCAGATCGAGGCCGGCGCCAGCGCCGTCCAGCTCTTCGACTCGTGGGTGGGCGCCCTGGCCCCCGCCGACTACCGGCGCTCCGTGATGCCGGCGTCGGCCAAGGTCTTCGAGTCCGTCGCCTCCTACGGCGTGCCGCGCATCCACTTCGGCGTCGGCACCGGTGAGCTGCTCGGCCTCATGGGCCAGGCCGGCGCGGACGTCGTCGGCGTCGACTGGCGTGTCCCGCTCGACGAGGCAGCGCGCCGCGTCGGCCCCGGCAAGACGCTCCAGGGCAACTTCGACCCGGCCATCCTGTTCTCCACTCCCGAGGCCATCGAGACCAAGGCCGACGAGGTCCTCGACGCCGCCGCGGGCCTTGAGGGCCACATCTTCAACCTCGGCCACGGCGTCCCCCCGAACACCGACCCGGACGCGCTGACCCGGCTCGTGGAGTACGTCCACACGCAGACGGCCAAGTAGCTCGCGCCGCCGCCGGGCTCCCTTCGGAATCCCCGAAGGGGCCCTGCGGAAATCGGCCATTGTTCGCGCCCGCCACCTCCGATTGCCTGTGCGGTGCGCCACCCCATCCGGTGGTGCGGGACCGTGGAGGTGGACGTGACCGCGCATGCAGCGTCGCAGGCGGCGGCCGGGGCCGGGACGGCGAAGTCGCCCGGAATCCGTCGAGGTGTGTCGTCGGCGGACTGGTGGATCATCGGCCTGTTGCTGGCCTTCTTCACCCTCAACTTCGCCGACAAGGCGGCCATCGGGCTCGCCGCGCCCGACCTGGAGAAGGACCTCGGGCTCACCGCCGCCCAGTACGGCCTGATGTCGAGCGCCTTCTTCTGGCTGTTCGCGGCGGGCGCGGTCGTCCTCGCGCTGTTCTTCCGGCGGATCGGCTGGCGCTGGTCCGCGGCCGGGCTGATGATCGCGTGGGTGGCGAGCATGGCGCCGCTGACGGTGCCCACCACGGTGGGCGTGGTGATCGCGTCGCGGATGGTACTCGGGTTCTTCGAGGGGCCGGCGCACGCCCTGTGCCAGTCCGTCGTCGCGGACCGTTTCCCGTCGGAGCGGAGGGCGTTCGCGGGAGCGGTCGTCAACGCGGGTTCCTCCGTGGGGCCGTTGGTCGCCACGCCGCTACTCACGTGGGTCATCGTCACGTGGACGTGGCATGCGGCGTTCGTGGTGCTAGTTGTGAGCGGTGCCGTGTGGGCCGTGCTGTGGCTGGTCGTGACGCGGAGGGAGTCGGGGATGGGGCCGCGGGGCTCTGCCCCGGACCCCGCGCCTCAAACGCCGGCGGGGCTTGGCGATGGTGACATCGACGTACCGTTGATCTCGCTCCTGCGTACCGGCAGCTTCTGGGGTCTCGCCCTGCTCTCCTTCGCCGGGTACCTCATTTCCTCGCTCAAGGTGTCCTGGCTGCCGTCGTTCCTGCACGACGGGATGGGCTACTCGCGCGGCACCGTCGGGCTTCTCGCCACCCTCCCGTACGGGCTCGCGATCGTCGTGCTGCTCACCGCCGGGCTGATCTCGGGGCGGATGCTGAAGGCCGGGCGCTCGGCGCGGGCCGCGCGCGGGTTCCTGACCATGGGCTACCTGTGCTTCGCGGGCGTCGCCATGATCGCCTTCACGCAGGTGCCGCCGGGCGGGCTCCAACTGGCGCTCGTGGTCGCCGCGTTCTCCATCAACAGCGTGGCGTTCTCCGTCGCCTTCGCGGGCGCCGCCGACTTCCTGCCCCGCAGGCACCGGCCCGGCTTCTTCGGCTGCATCATCGCCGCGTACAGCGTCGCGGGGATCGTCGCGCCGTGGCTGCTCGGCGTCATCGTGGATGCCGCGGACACGGTCTCGCAGGGGTACGCGGACGGGTTCCTGGTCGTCGGCATCACCATCTGCGTCTTCGCCGTCGCGGGCGGGCTGCTGCTGGACCCGGCGCGCTCGCGCGAGGCGCTGCTCGCCGAGACGGCGCGCCGCAGGGCCCTGGCGGGTGAGGCCCGATGAGCCGCCCACTGGACGGACTGCGCGTACTCGACTTCGGGCAGTACATCGCCGCTCCCGGCGCCGGGCAGAACCTCGCCGACCTCGGCGCCGACGTCATCAAGGTGGAACCCCTCGCGGGCGACCAGGCGCGCGGTATCGGCCCCTTCGGCACCGCGATGGTCCGCGCCAACAACCGCGGCAAGCGCAGCATCGCCGTCGACCTGCGCGCGCCCGCGGGCGAGGCCGTGGTCCGCGAGCTGCTCGGCACCGCGGACGTGCTGCTGCACAACTTCCGGCACGGTGTCAGCGAGCGGCTCGGCCTCGGCCCGGACGCCCTGCTTGCCCGCCACCCCCGCCTCGTCTACGGCTTCGTCACCGGGTTCGGTACGCGGGGGCCCTCGGCGTACCGAGTCGGCCTCGACATCGCGGCGCAGGCCGAGTTCGCCGTCATGGACCTCACCGGGGAGGCGGACGGGGATCCGCAGCGGGTGGGCTTCGCGGTGGCGGACGTGCTGGCGGCGCAGGCCCTTACGTCGGGGGTCCTCGCCGCGCTGCTCCAGCGGGCGGGCACCGGCCGGGGCGACGTCGTGGAGACCTCGCTCATGGAGGCCGTCGTGCACGCGCAGGCGTCCACCTGGGCCGAGCACGAGCTGAGCGGCAGCGTGCCGACGCGGCGCGGCAACGGGCAGGCGCTGGCGGCGCCCGCCGCGGACCTCGTACGGACCCGGGACGGCGGGGCGCTGGTCCTCTCCGCGTACACACGGGAGAAGTTCGCGGCGCTGTGCGAGGTGATCGGGCGGCCGGAGCTGGCCGGTGACCCGCGGTTCGCGTCCAACCCCGCGCGGGTCGAGCACCGGCCGGAACTCCTCGGTCTGCTGCACGACACCCTCGGCCGGCTCGACCGGGACGAGGCCCTGGAGCGGTTGCGAGGCGCGGGCATCGTGTGCGGGGCCGTGCGGCGCTTCGACGAGCTCGCCGACGACCCTGACGTACGGGCCTCCGGGCTGATCGCGGACTGCGGCGCCGGGCACACGGCGCCGACCACCGCGTTCTCGGTGGGCGGGCGACGTCCCGGGAGCACGCCGCCGGCGCCGGGCGTCGGTGAGCACACGGGGCGCATCCTCGCGGAACTCGGGCGCAGCGAGCGGGAGATCGGGGCGCTGGTCGACGGCGGGGTCGTCGTGGCGGCGGACCTCGCGGTGCGGCCGTGAGGTCCGCCGGGGCCTGGCCCCTCGTCATCGTGGCGCGGCACCCGGGCGCCGCCTTGCCCACCCTGCCGCCCAAGGCGGCAACTCAAGCCCCTGCGGCGATCGAGCAGGTCTTTCCAGCCCCGCCGGCGTTTGAGGCGCGGGGTCCGGGGCGGAGCCCCGTGGCGTGGGCGCGGACCCGCCGCCGCATTCCGTCCCGCACAACAGCCCTTACGCACCACCCCACAGGAGGAACCCACATGATCGACCCCGACGTGTTCGCCCTCGGATTCGAGGACTACCTCGCCCGCGTGGCCGCCCTCACCGACGACGTCCTCATCCCCGCCGAACAGGAGATGGTGGAGGCCGGGGCCGTCCCCGAGCACGTACTGGAAGCGCTCGCCCGGAACGGACTGTTCGGTGTGTCGATACCGCGGCGGCTCGGCGGGCTCGACTGGTCCATGAGCCAACAGGTGCGGCTGACCATGGAGTTCACCCGCGCGTCGTGCGTGTACCGCTCCCGGTTCTCCACCGTCATCGGACTGTGCTCGCAGGCGATCCTCGACCACGGCACCGACGCGCAGCGCGAGGGCATGCTGCCGAAGATGGCGGCGGGGGAGCACGTCACGGCGTTCGCGCTGACCGAGCCGGGCGCCGGCTCGGACGCCGGGTCGCTGAGCACCACCGCGCGCCGGTCCGACGGCGGCTGGGTCATCGACGGGCACAAGCGGTACATCACCAACGCCCACTGGGCGGACGAGCTCGTGGTGTTCGCCCGTACCGGAGAGCCCGGCGAGGGAGCCGCGGGCGTCTCCGCGTTCCTCGTGCCGCGCGACACCGAAGGCGTCACGACCCGGCTGCCCACCCGCATGAACGGGCACGCCGAGGCGCCGGTCGCCGAGATCGACCTCGTCGGGGTGCGGGTCGCCGACTCCGCGCTGCTCGGCGGCGAACTCGGCGCCGGGTTCAAGGCCGCACTGCGCGGCATCAACCACGCCCGGCTGCACGTCGCCGCCACCTGCGTGGGGCAGGCCACCCGGATGCTGGAGGAGACCTCCCGGCACCTGTCGGGACGGGAGCAGTTCGGGGCGCCGCTCGCCGAACTCGGCGCCGTACAGGCCGACCTCGGCCGCTGCTTCGCCGACCTGGAGGCCGCCCGTGCCCTCACCCTGGACGCCGCCCGCGCCTTCGACTCCGGCACGGTGCCGCGCCACCGCATCGCCGCCGCCAAGCTGTTCGCCTCCGAGATGGCGAGCCGCGTCGCGGACCGCTGTGTCCAGCTCCTCGGCGGCGAGGGCATCGTCGGCGACCACCCCGTACCGCGGATGTGGCGCGACGTCCGGGCGCTGCGGATCTACGAGGGGTCGTCCCCGGTCCACGAGCGCAACCTCGGCAGGGCCGTGACCAGGCAGGTCGGCGTGGACGGGACGCTTCCGGACACTTACCGTGTGACCCGCGGAGCAGCCGTGGAGGTGTAGCACTTCAAAGGAGACCCGGTGGAGCTGAGGCAGCTGGAGCAGTTTCTGGCCGTGGTGGACCACGGCGGTCTCGGGCGCGCCGCCGAACGCCTGTACCTGTCGCAGCCCACCGTCTCCGGATCCATCAGGGCCCTGGAGCGCGAGCTGAAGGTCGAGCTGTTCCACCGCACCGCGCGCCGCCTCGTGCCGACCTCCGCGGGCCTGCAGCTGGTGCCGCTGGCCCGGCGGGTGCTCGACGACGTGGTCGCCGTCCAGGACGCGATGCGCGGTGCACGCGAGGTCGGCGGCGGGGTGCTCACGGTGATGTGCACGCCCGACATGTCCGGGGAGGCGGTGGCGTCCTGGGCCGGTGGGTTCACGCGCGCGTACCCGGCGGTCCGGCTCGACATCAGCGAGGTCGGCTCCCGGCACGAACTCGTGGCGGCGGTCGCCGACGGGCGGGCCGAACTGGGCTTCACGCTCGCCCCCGACGAACTCCGCGGCGATCTCGACTTCATCGAACTGGGGGTGCAGCGGCTGCTGTTGGTACGCCCACCGGGGCACGGCGGGCCGGGAGCGGGCGCGCGGCGCGTCCCCCTCGCCGCCATCGGTGACCTGCCGCTCGCCCGCCGCCAGGTGACCCGCAACGAGGAGGACGCCGTGCAGGCGGCGCTGGCCGCGCACGGCGTCGACCCGACGACCGGTGCGACCGTGCCCAGCAGGAACGCGCAGCTGACGTTCGTGCTCCGGTCCGGGTTCCAGGCGTTCCTGCCGCTGCGGATGTGCGCGGCGGCGCTCGACGCCGGGGCCGAGGTCGTCGAGACCGACCCGCTCATCGAGTCGCCGTTCGGCGTCGTGCACCGGGCCGGTGAACTCGCCCCCGCCGCGCAGCAGTTCGTGGCCGATGTCCGCGACGCGCTGCGGAACTGGTTCGACGCCATCGCGGCGGGGAGCGAGTCCGGGCTCGGCCTCGTGGACGCGGTCGCCGCGGCGCGGGAGGCGGCGCTCTGATCCGACGGTCAGAGCCGGTGTCAGCCGGCCCGGACCGCCGCCACGGCCTTGCGTGCTGCCACGAGTACCGGGTCCCACACCGGTGAGAACGGTGGGGCGTAGCCCAGGTCGAGGGCCGTCATCTGCTCCACCGTCATGCCCGCGGTCAGCGCGACCGCCGCCACGTCGACCCGCTTCGCCGCGCCCTCGCGGCCCACGATCTGCACGCCGAGCAGCCGGCCCGTGCGCCGCTCGGCCAGCATCTTCACCGTCATCAGCGCCGCGCCGGGGTAGTAACCCGCCCTGCTCGTCGACTCGATGGTGACGGTCACGTACTGCAGGCCCGCGCGGCGTGCGTCCTTCTCACGCAGGCCCGTGCGGGCGATCTCCAGGTCGCACACCTTGCTGACGGCCGTGCCGACGACACCGGGGAACGTCGCGTAGTCCCCGCCGACGTTGGCGCCGATGATCTGGCCGTGCTTGTTGGCGTGGGTGCCGAGCGCGATGTGGCGTTCGCTGCCCGACACCAGGTCCAGGACCTCCACGCAGTCGCCGCCCGCCCAGATGTCCTCGTGGCCGCGCACCCGCATCGACCGGTCCGTGAGCAGCCCGCCGGACGCCCCGAGCGGCAGCCCGGCGTCCCGCGCGAGGGTCGTCTCCGGGCGCACGCCGATCCCCAACACGACCACGTCCGCCGGGTATTCGGCGTCGTCCGTGACCACCGCGCGGGCCCGTCCGCCGTCCCCGGTGAGGATCTTCGTCACCTCGGCGTCGTCGACCATGGTGATGCCCATGCCGCTCATCGCCTCGTGCACGAGCCGGCCCATGTCCGCGTCGAGCGTCGACATCGGTTCGGCGCCGCGGTTCACCATCGTCACCTCGTACCCGCGGTGGATCAGCGCCTCCGCCATCTCCACGCCGATGTACCCGGCGCCCACGACCACGGCGTGCCTGCCCTTCGCCGCCCGCAGCGTGTCGAGCAGTGCCTGGCCGTCGTCGAGCGTCTGCACGCCGTGCACGCCCGGCGCGTCGATGCCGGGCAGGTCGGGGCGGACCGGCCGGGCACCGGTGGCGATCACGAGCTTGTCGTACGAGGTCCAGGACTCGGCCCCGCCGTCGAGTTCACGGGAACGTACGCGGCGGCCCGGCACGTCGATCTCCATGACCTCAGTGCGGGTGCGGAGGTCGATGTGGCGCTCCCGGTGCTCCTCGGGGGACCGGGCGATCAGCTCGTCCCGGTCGGCGACCTGGCCGCCCACCCAGTAGGGGATGCCGCATGCCGAGTACGACGTGAAGTGGCCGCGTTCGAAGGCCACGATCTCCAGGTCGTCCGGGCCTTTGAGGCGGCGGGCCTGGGAGGCGGCGGACATGCCGGTGGCGTCGCCGCCGATGATGACGAGGCGCTCGCGCGCGGTGTCGGTGGTCATCTGTTTACGCTAACCCGGGGTTGACGTCGCGGGGCGCTGCCCCGGATCCCGCGCCTCAATCGCCGGCGGGGCTTGATTTGGCGGATGGTTGATTGCGGGAGCGGATGAATCGCGCGATCAGGAACGCCACCAACGCCAGTAGCGTCGCGAACGGCAGTACCGCCGCTACAGCTATTCCGATCCACTTCAGCGTCGTGGTGAAGGAGTTCCAGCCGGCCGACAGGGCGTCGAGGAAGCCCGGGTCGGTGTCTGCCGGAGGTGGGGGCGTCTCGGTCAGGCGGAGGGTGATGGTTGCGAGGGAGGTGCGGTCCTTGAGGGAGTCCTGTTGGGCGAGGAGTGCCTCCAACTCCGACTGGCGCGTGCCCAGTTCGCCCTCCAAGGTCACCACGTCGCTCAACTTCTCGGCCCGGTCCATGAGTTCCCGTACGCGTGCCACGCTCGCCCGCTGCGACTTGATCCGGCTGTCGACGTCCACGACCTGATCCGTGACGTCCTTCGCGGTCCGGTTCTGCTCCAACAGGCGCCCGCTGCCCGCGAGTTGGCCGAGCACGTCCTCGTACGACTCCTGTGGTACGCGCAGCGTCACGCGGGAGCGTTCGTGGCCGTGGCCGTCCCGGTCGGTCGTCTCGTCGCCGACCATGCCGCCCGCGTCCTCGGCGGCGGTGCGGGCCTTGTCGAGCGCGTCCGGGACGTCCTTGACGCGCACGGAGAGGTGCGCGGTGCGGATGACGTGGACGCCGGTGAGCTTCGGCGGCTTCTTGGCCTGGTGACCGGCGGAGCCGGACCTGCCGCCGCCCGCGCCGAGGTCGCTCTGGGAAGCCCCCTTGTCGTCGCCGTCGGCGGCGCTCTTGCTCCCAGAGTCGCCACCCCCGCCCGAACAGCCGGTCAGCGCGAGCGCCACCGCGAACAGCGCCGCGACGAGCAGCGTCAGCGGGCGTCGTGGCCCGGTGCGTGTCTTCGTACGGGAACGGGAAAGGTGCATGGACGTAACCCCCGAGGGATGTGGACGTGACGGTCGTCGGACGTCCCTTCGACGCGCGGGCGGCCCGAACGGTGGTTGCCGAGCGGTCCCGAACCGGTCACGGTCGGGACACGTCGAACGCGTGCCCGGCGCGCGCCCGGCACGCGTCAATCCGGGGCTGACGTTCTGACAAAGTGGGGGCATGCGTGAAGCGGACACTGTGACGAAGACGGGTCGGGGCAGGCGGGGCAGGAACGTCCTCGTCATCGGCGGCGGAATTGCCGGCCTCGCGGCCGCCCACCGACTGCTCGCCGGGAGCGAACGGGGCGGGCCGGTGCACGTGACCGTCCTGGAGGCCGACGAACGGCTCGGCGGCAAGCTGCGCACGGGCGAGATCGCCGGCGCGCGCGTCGACCTCGGTGCCGAGTCGATGCTGGCCCGCCGCCCCGAAGCGGTCGGCCTCGCCCGCGAGGTGGGCCTCGGAGACCGGCTTCAGCCACCGTCCACGGCCACCGCCTCCATCTGGACCCGCGGCGCCCTGCGCCCCATGCCCAAGGGCCACGTCATGGGCGTGCCCGGCACCGCCGAGGCGCTTGAGGGCGTCCTCTCCGACGAGGGCCTGCGCCGCATCCGCCGCGACGACCACCTGCCGCCCACCCACCTCGGCGAGGACACGGCCGTCGGCAGGTACGTCGCCGCGCGCCTGGGCCGCGAGGTCGTCGACCGGCTCGTCGAACCGCTGCTCGGCGGCGTCTACGCGGGCGACGCCGACCTGATCTCGATGCGCAGCGCGGTGCCGCAGCTGTTCGAGGAGGCGGGGCGTCATGTGTCGCTGACGGAAGCGGTCCGCGCCATCCAGGAGCGGGCGGCGGCCAACCAGCAGACCGGCCCCGTGTTCATGGGCATCGACGGCGGCATCGGTACGTTGCCCGGCGCGGTGGCCGACGCCGTGCGCGCCAAGGGCGGCGAGATCCTGCTCGGCGAGCGCGCCACCTCGCTCACCACGCGCGACGCGATCTGGCGGCTCGGCACCGAGTCGGGGCGTGTCTTCGAGGCCGACCAGGTGATCGTCGCGCTGCCGGCCCGCGCCGCCGCGAGCCTCCTGCGCACGGCGTCCCCGATGGCCTCGCAGGAGCTGCGCCGCATCGAGTACGCCTCCATGGCGCTGATCACGATGGCGTTCCGCAAGTCGGAGGCGGACCTCCCCGAGGGCAGCGGCTTCCTCGTCCCGCCGGTCGACGGCCACACGATCAAGGCCGCCACCTTCGCCTCCCGCAAGTGGGGCTGGATCGCCGAGCAGAACCCGGACCTGATGGTGGTCCGCACCTCGGTCGGCCGCTACGGCGACGAGAAGGACCTCGCCCGCGACGACAACGACCTCATCGACCTGTCGCGCCAGGACCTGCGCGAGGCGACCGGCATGGGCGCCGCCCCGGTCGCCGCGCACGTCACACGCTGGAAGGACGGGCTGCCCCAGTACCCCGTCGGGCACGCCGCCCGCGTCGAGCGGATCCGCGAGCACATCGCCGCCGTGCCCGGCCTCGCCGTGTGCGGAGCCGCGTACGACGGCGTCGGCATCCCGGCGTGCATCGCCGGCGCGTACGCCGCCGTGGACATGCTCGGCGGCGACTCCGCCGCGCTCGACGAGCTGAAGGCCGACCCGGTGCAGAGCATGCACGGCGGAGCAGGAGAATGAGGACATGAGCGACGACGCCCCCACCAACGAGACCACCACCGACGCCGCGCGCGTACCGAACAAGGGCAAGCTGGCGAAGGACCTCAACGAGGTCATCCGCTACACCCTCTGGTCCGTCTTCAAGCTGAAGGACGTGCTGCCGGAGGACCGTTCCGGGTACGCGGACGAGGTCCAGGAGCTGTTCGACCAGCTCGCCGCGAAGGACGTGACGATCCGCGGCACGTACGACGTGTCGGGCCTGCGCGCCGACGCCGACCTCATGATCTGGTGGCACGCGGAGACGGCCGACCAGCTGCAGGAGGCGTACAACCTGTTCCGCCGCACCAAGCTCGGGCGCGCGCTCGAGCCGGTGTGGTCGAACATGGCGCTGCACCGCCCCGCCGAGTTCAACCGCTCGCACATCCCGGCGTTCCTCGCCGACGAGAACGCGCGCGACTACATCTCGGTGTACCCGTTCGTGCGCTCCTACGACTGGTACCTGCTGCCGGACGACGAGCGCCGCAAGATGCTCGCCGACCACGGGAAGATGGCGCGTGGCTACCCGGACGTGCGGGCCAACACGGTCGCGTCCTTCTCGCTCGGCGACTACGAGTGGATTCTGGCGTTCGAGGCGGATGAGCTGCATCGGATCGTGGACCTGATGCGTCTGCTCCGCGCGTCCGAGGCACGTCGTCACGTCCGCGAGGAGGTCCCGTTCTTCACGGGGCGCCGTAAGAGCGTTGCCGACCTGGTGGCTGGGCTCGCCTAATCAAGCCCCGCCGTCGGACGAGAGCCAGCGGGGTCCGGGGCAGAGCCCCGCGGCCCCGCCCCCGGGAGCCGTCGGCCTCAATCGCCGGCCGGGCTTGATTTGCCCAGCGGCTTCGGCTCCTTGTGCGGGGCGCACGACGCTGCGCCGGTCTCCGGCAGCTCTCCGTCCAGGAGATACGCGTCCAGGCGCCCGTTGACGCACTTGTTGGGGCCCGCCCCGATCCCGTGCGTGCCCGCATCGCGTTCGGTCACCAGGGACGAACCGGCCAGACGGCGGTTGAGTTCCTGCGCGCCCTTGTACGGCGTCGCCGCATCGCGTTCGGCCGCGAGGACGAGGGTCGGCGGGAGTTCGCCCGGTGAGGTGCGTACGTCGAGTGGCTGTTGCCGGGGCGTGGACCAGTAGGCGCACGGCAGGTTCATCCACGCGTTGTCCCACGTCTCGAACGGGGCGCGCTTCGCGAGGGCCGTGTTGTCGCGGTCCCAGGTGCGGAAGTCCGTCGGCCAGGACGCGTCGTTGCACTGGACGGCCGTGTAGACGGCGTTGCCGTTCTCGTCCTCCTTGGCGGACGCCTTGATGGGCGCGGCCTGGTCGACGAGCGGCTTCGGGTCGCCCTTCACGTAGGCGGAGAGCGCGTAGGCCCGCAGCGGCCAGTAGTCGTCGTAGTACCCGGTCTGAAGGAACGCGGACTGCAACTGTGCGGGCCCGACCTTGCCCCCGGCCGGCTTTCGGGACACTTCCGCGCGCACCTTCCCGTACGCGGCGCGCACCTTCTCGGCTGTGTTGCCCAGGTGGTACGTCTTGTCGTGGCGGGCGACCCACGCCCTGAAGTCGGCCCAGCGGCGCTCGAAGGCGGCCGACTGTTCGAGGTTGTTGGCGTACCAGATGCCCTTCGGGGACGGGTCGACCGCCGAGTCGAAGACCATCCGCCGCACATGCGAGGGGAACAGCTCCGCGTACACGGCCCCCATGTACGTCCCGTACGAGGCGCCCATGAACGTCAGCTTCTTCTCGCCGAGCGCGGCCCGTAGCACGTCCAGGTCGCGGGCGTTGTTGAGCGTCGTGAAGTGCTCGATGTCCGGGTTCCGCTCGGCGCACCCGCGCGCGTACGCCTTCGCCTGCGCGACGCGCTTCTTCTTGTACGCGGCCGAGGGGTGGATCGGCGACTGCGTCGGCCCCTGGACGTGCTTCTTCGGGTCCTCGCAGGACAGCGGCGCCGACCGGCCGACGCCCCGCGGGGCGTAGCCGACCAGGTCGTACGCGGCGCCGATGCGTCGCCACTCCGGCTGCGTTCCGGCCATCGGGAAGTACATGCCGTTGCCGCCGGGGCCGCCGGGGTTGAAGACGAGCGAGCCCTGCCGGGCGACCTTCTTCGCCTTGTCCTTCTGGCCCTTCTCCTTGCCGGTGTCTTTTCCGGTCGCCTTCGCGCGGCTGACGGTCAGCTTGATCTGCTCGCCCATCGGGTGCGCGTAGTCGAGCGGAACGGTAACGGTGCCGCACCGGATCGGCTTCGGCAGCTCCTCCGCCTTGGCGCAGGCGCCCCAGTGGATCCCCGCGTCCGCGGCGCGCAGCGCGGCGATCGTGCTGCCGGCCGTCTCGGCGGCGGGCGGAGGCGTGGGCACGGCGGCGCCCGCGGGGGCGGTGACCAGGGCCGAGAGGATCAAGGATCCCGCGGTGGCGCAGAGGACGGGGGCTGCTCGCATCGCTTGGACGTATCCCTTCGTCGGGACCCGCGAACCCGTGCGGTGGGGCGATTCGCGAGGCCGTGCGGCTCGCGCGCACAAAAGGGATCCTTGGGGCGGCAGTTGACGAAGTAAAGGACCAGGTCGTGGGTGTCGGAACCATGACCCTGATGCGTGGTAACTGCCGTCATCGCCGTGCGGGGCGGCTCACTCGGTGGTATGCCGACGCGTTCCGGTCAGCGCCGCCCGCAGTTGCGGGTCGTCGACCGCCCGTACCCCGCGCACCGCGACGGCGAGCAGACTCCCGGCACCCAGCGGGCGGCCCGCGAGGAGCCGCTGCCCGGTCGGCGAGGCCCAGCGCGTGTACGGGTGGATCTCGATGCGGGCGAGTGTCAGACAGCTCAGCGTGAGCAGCAGCGGAAGCCCGAACCACAGGGCCACCGGTCCTCCTTGCTGCGCGCTCTCGCCCGGCAACAGGACCGCGAGCGCGCCGAGCAGCAGCACGGCGGCCGCCGCCTGCCGCACCTGCCGTACGGCTCCCGCGAGGCTCGTGCGCTCCCGGTCCGGCACCGCGAGCCCGGCCGCGACCAGCCGCTCGGCGAGCACCCGCACCGCGTCGCCGGCCGCGGCGGCCGTTCGCAGCGGCGCGATCCGCGCCTGTCCCTCGGGCCCGATCGCGCGGAGCACCGAACGCTCCATCGGGTCCTCGCCGACCGGGTCGACGACGGTCGCCCAGCCGGTGTGCGCGAGCAGCAGGCGCCGGCTGCGGGCCATCGCCACGAGCGTCACCTCGGCGACCCGGTCGGGGCCGCCGGACAGGAAGGCGGTCTCGTACAGGGAGAGCTCGTGCCCCGGGTACGCACCGCCCGGGACGCGGTCCGCGCGTTCGCTCTCGGCGGCGCGCACGGCCGCGAGACACAGCCGCCCACAGGAGACTCCCGCGACGGCACAGGCGACGAGGAGGAACAGGACCCACAACATGCGCAGTTTCTACGACAGTTGCGCGGCTGCCGCCATGCCCCGTTCACGATGTGGACGGCCTGTTATCGCGTTGTGACGCTGGGCTTTGGTTTCGGTTTCGGGTTCGGCGGTTTTTTGGTGTCCTTCTTGTCGTCCTTCTTGGTGTCGTCCTTCTTGCGCGTCTCGGGCGCCGGCTTCGGGCGGGACACGGCGGGCGGCAGGGAGAAGGAGGGAGTGGGCGACGGTGAGACCGGGGTCGCCGAGCCCGGTACGGAGGTGGGACCCGGTGGGGCGGGGGAGCGGGTGGCGGGCGGCGGGCTCGCGGTGGCGCCGTCGCGGGCGAGCGCGTCGAAGTCGACGAGGCCGGTGGCCTCCAGCACCTTGATGTGGTCGAGGACGGTGGTGTTGGCGTCGTCCGCGAGTTGCCGCACGAGCGCGTTGCGGGTCGAGGCGCGTACCTGGGCGACCAGTGAGAAGACCTGGCCGTGGGCGCGGCGGAGGATGTTGGCGAATTTCCGCTCGTAGTCCTCATCTCGTGCGGCGGTCAACTCCCTTAGCCAGCCCTGCTGTTGCGCGTTCGGCTGGCTGGGCAGCTCCAGGTTCAGCCGGGCCGCGACCTCGCGCACCCGGGCGTCCAGGAAGGTGTGCCCTTCTACGAGGTGTTCGCCCGCCGTCTCGACCGCCTTACTGGGGGCCCGTTCCTCGGCCTGCTGGCCGGCGGGCAGCTCCCACAGGCCGGCGAGTCGCACCTTGGTGATGAAGAGGCGGTCGGCGGCGGACAGCGGCCCGAATCTGGTGGACACGGCCTGGGCGTTGAGCTCGGCGAGGCCGGTGCCGGAGCGGTCCGCGTACGACCAGAGGGGGAAGAGGAGTGCGGCGAGTGTTGCCGCGAGGCCTGTGACGATGAGGGCGGTGCCGTTGAAGAGTCGCATGGTGCCTCCAGGTGCGGCACGCTAGCCTCCGGCTCGGGGGTGGGGTGGGCATCGGGCCGGAGTACGTCTCCTGCGGTACGTAGGTGGGCCCCCTTGGTCTGCACCGGGGTTGCGGCCGCGGGGCTCTGCCCCGGACCCCGCTGCTCAATCGCCGCAGGGGCTTGAGTGGCTCAGCCGTGCCGCAGGGGCTTGAGTGGCTCAGGCGTGGCGCGAGGGCTTAGATGGCTCGCCTTAGTGCGAATGTTGCTGTTTTTAGGGCGCGGGTTATTGGGCGGCCCGTTAGGGGCCTCGGGCCGGAGCGGTTGAGCCACCAGTGGGTCAACTCGCGGCGTGGGGCCGGGGACTGGATGCGTTGCGTGAGGAGGAGCTTCTCGGCGAAGTCGAGGGCGTCGCGGCGGTAGCCGGTTGTCATGGGGTGGCTTCGCGCGTAGGCCAGGAAGAGTGAGCGGTACGTGGATTCGCCCAGGATTTGGGGGAGTTCGGGGGCCACCTTCGCGACGATGTCGGCCCGCTTGGCCGCGAGTGCGCGGCTCTGTACGGCGAGCCGTGTGCGGTCGAAGCCCTCCGGGGCGGGGGTGTCGGCCACGAGTGCGGAGAGCAACGCGGCCTGCCCGAGGGCGAGTCGCTGGCGTGTGGCGTCGTCGACGGGTGGGGCGGCGGGTGCGGGTGGCCGGTGGTCCGGGGCTTGCGTGCGGGGGCCGGATCCGGCCGTGACCGTCCGACGGATGACCTCAACCTCGCGCTCCAACTCCCCAAGATCTTCGGGGAAGTTCTCGTCGCGTTCGAGCAGGACTCCCGGCGGGGTCACCCGCGAGGCCAGTTCGGCCAGGACGTCGAGGACCGCCTCCGGCACCGGATGGGCGTGGCTGTCGTGCCAGACGCCGTCCCGCTCGAAGCCGCCCGCGACGTGCACGTACGCGATGGCCTCCACCGGCAGCTCGGCCAACGCCTTCGCCGGGTCCTCGCCGCGGTTGACGTGATTGGTGTGGAGGTTCGCCACGTCGATGAGGAGGCGGACGCCGGTACGGTCCACCAGCTCGTACAGGAACTGGCCCTCCGTCAGTTCCTCGCCGGGCCAGCCGAACAGGGCCGCGATGTTCTCCACCGCGAGTGGCACCGGCAGCGTGTCCTGGGCGATCCGCACGTTCTCGCACAGCACGTCGAGCGCGTCGCGGGTGCGCGGCACCGGCAGCAGGTGCCCCGCCTCCAGCGGCTGGGAGGCGGTGCGCTCGCCACCGGCTCGTACGAACGCGATGTGCTCGCTCACCAGCGGCGAACCAAGCGCCTCCGCGCACGCGGCGAGGTCGGCGAGCCGCCCCTCGTCGGGCCTGTCGGCTCCGCCGAGACCGAGGGCGACGCCGTGCGGGACGACGGTGACGCCGCGCTCGCGCAGCCGCCGCAGGGAGTCCGGCAGATGCCCCGGACAGAGATTCTCGGCGACGGCCTCGACCCAGTCGATGCCCGGCATGGCCTCCACCGTCTCCGCGATCTCCGGCCGCCAGCCGATCCCCGTACCCAGCTCCATGGAACTCCCCCTCCTCCGCACGGCTTCCTGGATTCCTGACCGCGACGGCGCGGCTCGAACCCCTGAACGGGGACGTTCAGAGCAACATTTGAGGTTTCACCCACCGCCCCCCCGGGCGGCGCGCCGAACGCCAAGGGGCCCAGGGGAACCGACCCGTCCTCTCACGGAGTGGGGTAGCCTTCCGAGTGGCCCCGGCCGTCCGTCATCCCCCGTGCGGACGGGCGGGGTCTTCTCCGTTCCCGGGGCTCAGAGGTGGGCGAGACCGGACAGGAAGTCGCCGGTCAGAGGTCCCTCGGACACGACGGTGTCGCTGGGCGGGATCTCCGTGAACCCGGCATCCCGTACGACGGGCAGCCCGCTCGTGGTCAGCGCCGGCCAGCGCTCCGGGTCGGCGGTCCGCACCGACAGCGGGAAGCCCGCCTCGTGCCACTCCTTGCGCTCCGCGTCGGACAGCTCCCACCAGGCGAGCTGGGCCCCGTGACCGGCCTGCGCCATGGTCTTGCCCGCGGTCATGCCGAGGTCGGGGTTGAGCCAGAGGACCGGGGCCGAGGAGGCGGGGGCGGGCGGCGCCTCCGGGTCGTCGAGGTCCGTGCCGGAGACCTGGAGGCGGGCCAGGTCCTTGGGCCAGCCGTCGAGGGGGACCGGAGGGAAGACGCGCACCTCGGCGGAGCCGGTGGTGACCGTGATCCCGTCGAGGGCCTCCGCGCGCCGCCACTCCGCGCCCCGCGCCCGCCGCACCACCTTGCGGATCCGGGCGTCCTGCCAGTCGTGCATCGCCTGCGCCCACGGGCCGTCGCCGACCGAGCGCTCGTCCGAGAGGATCACCAACACGGCGCGCGCGGCGGCTTCCAGGGCGTCCGTCCGCGTCGGCGGCGCGGCGCGTTCGATGCGGACGACGAGTGGCAGCACGAACTCGCGTGCGCTGGGCTCGGGGTGGGTGGGGGTGTCGGTACGGGCGGCGTCGCTGGTCACGGGTCCAGTCTGCCAGGCGGTCGGCCGCTCCCGACGTCACGGGGCTCCGCCCCGGACCCCGCTGGCTCTCGTCCGACGGCGGGGCTTGAAAGGCCTGCTCAATCGCCGCAGGGGCTGAAAGATCGGGGCTCCGCCCCGGACCCCGCTGCTCAAACGCCGCAGGGGCTTGAATGGCTCAGCCGCCGCCGGGGCTTGAATGGGTCAGTCGCCGCACGGGCTGGTGGGCCCCTGAGCGGCGGGGCCCGCGCGTGTGTGCGGGAGCATGGCCGTATGCACGTCACGCTCCGCGGTGCGGGTCGCCGCTATGGACTTGGTGGGCCCTGGGTGTTGCGCGGGGTCGACCTGGACGTGCCCGAAGGGGCCGTGTTCCGGGTGCGGGGGCCCAACGGCGCCGGGAAGTCCACGCTGTTGCGGCTGGCCGCCGGGATCGACGCGCCCACCGAGGGCCGGGTCATCGGCCGCCCGCGCACGGCCTACGTACCCGAACGCTTCCCGCCCGCCCTGCCGTTCACCGCCCGCGCCTACCTCACGCACATGGGCCGCATCCACGGCCTCTCCCGCCGGACGGCAGCACGGCGTGCGGGGGAGTGGCTGGAGCGGTTCGGCGCCGAGGAGTACACGGGCGCACCCCTCGCCGAGCTGTCCAAGGGCAGCAGCCAGAAGGTGGCGGTCGCCGCGGCCCTGCTCGCCGACCCGGAGCTGCTCGTCCTCGACGAGGCCTGGACCGGGCTCGACACCGCGGCCCGCGACACGCTCGACGGCGCCGTCGCCGAACGCGCCGCGGCCGGTGCCGCCGTGCTCTTCGTCGACCACGACCCGCGCCGCCTCGCCGCCACCGCCGACGCGACGTACGAGGTGGAGGCGTCAACTGTCCGAAGAAGTACGGGAGTCGGCGGTGCGACAGTTGTTGTCGACGCCGCAGGGACCGCCGGGCACGAGCCCGCCCTGCCGCACCCGTCCACCCACGTCCGCCTCGACCCCCGCACCGTACGGATCACCACGGACGCCGTGCACTCCGACGCCGTGCTGCGCACGCTGCTCACCGCCGACCCGCCCTGGCACATCGTCTCCGTCCGCACGCCCGAGCCCACGGAGAACAACGGATGACCGCGGCCCTGCTCACCTACCAGTCGGCCCTGCTGCTGCGCTCGCAGCGCTGGCTGGCGCCGGTCGTGCTCTACGCCGCGTTCGCCGCCGTGGGCGTCCAGGCGGGGCAGCCGGTGCTCGACTCCCTCGCGTACACGGCGGCGGCGCTGCTCCCCGTGGGGGCCTGGCTGGCCCGGATCTGTGTCACCAACGAGCCGCCTGCGGCCCGCAGTTGCACCGCGGCGGCGACGGCGCCGTGGCGCGCCCACCTGGCGAGCCTGGCCGCCGCGTTCCTCGCCACGGTGGCCGTCGGTGTCGTGGCGACCGTGGTCGTGGCGCTGATCAGCGACGGGGTCAGCACCGATCGCCTGGTGCGCGTGGCCAGGTGGCCGGCCGCCGGGGCCGGGCTGCTCGCGGTGCTGGTGTGCGCCTCCGTCGGCGTCGCCGTCGGGGCCGTCACCACGTGGCCCGTGGTGCGCGGCACCGGTCTCGGCGTGGCCGGCCTCGTGCTGTGCGCGCTCGTCGCGCTGATCGCCCCCGGGTCTCCGGCGAAGTCGGTGGTGAGTGCGCTGGTGACCGGGTCGCAGGACGGGGCGGTGCCGGTCCTGCTGCTGCCGCTCGTGGGGGCGGTGGCCCTGGCCGGGATCTGCGTGACGGCGGCCTGCGCCCTCGCGTCCCGCCGCTGAACCGTCTGCCGTGTCTGCTGTGTCTGCCCGTCACCCGGAGCAGGCAGTGCGCTGCGCTTCCTGCCACTCGCAGACCGGGCACAGCGTGATGCCCTTCGTCGACTCCGGGTACTCGGTCGGCTCCCGGCACAGCACGCACTCGGCGAACGGCTCGTCCGCCGTCGCGGCGGGTGCCGGGCGCTCCTCGGGGGTGCCGTCGCAGTAATCAGCCATGCCACCAGCGTACGTACACGGGCGTACGGCCGAGCAGGGCCGAGCACGCTCACGTCCCGCGCGCCGCCCCCACCAGCTCCGACACCCGCACGAAGCGGTACCCCTTCGCCCGCAGCCTCGGCACCACCGACCGCACCACCCGCTCCGTCGTCGGCGCCGCGCTGCGCGTGCAGTGCATGACGACGACCGAACCGGGCCGCACCCCGTCGAGCACCTGCCGGGTCACGGCGCCCGCGTCCGTGGCGAACGCGTCACCGCTCACCACGTCCCACTGCACCGCCGTCACCCCGGTCGGCGTCAGCGCCCGCAGCGCCGCCCGGTCGTAGCAGCCGCCGGGGAACCGGAAGTACGGCACGACGTGCTCGACCCCCGCCTTCCGGAACGCCCCGAACGCGCGGTCGACATCGGCGCGCATGCCCCGCGCCGACACCCTCGGCAGGCCGTAGCAGTCCCCGGTGAAGGCGTAATGGCTGTACGAGTGGTTGGCGACCTCGAACAGCCGGTCCCGGCCGATGTCCTTGGCCTGCGCGGGGTACTCGTCGGCCCAGCGGCCCGTCATGAAGACGGTGGCCGGGACCTTCAACTTCCTTAGGGCGCGTACCAGTTGAGGGTTGTCGAAGCGCTCGCCCGCCCGTGCCCGCGCCCCCTGGTCGGCCGTCATGTCGGCGTCGAAGGTGAGAGCGACGGTGCGCCCCTTCGTCGCCGTGCCGCGCTCGAAGACGGGGGTGGTGCCACCCGGACCGGGCGCGAGGGTGGGCTTGGGGGTGGCCCTCGGTTTCGGCGGGACCGACGCGGAGGTCTTCGGTGGGCCATTGGAGGGGGTGGGCTCGCCGCATCCGGCGAGGCCGAGAGCGAGCGCGCCCAGGGCGCAGGCCGCGGTGACGCGGCGTACATGTCTGATCACGCGCCGACGATATCGTCGGATTCTCTGCAAATCGTGCAAATCGGACCGATGGGGCGTGATCTCGTGCAGCGGGGTACTCGGCGCCCATGACGACACCAATGGCTTTCCCCGACCCCTCGACCTCGGTCGTCCCGTTCGTCGTCGGCCTGGTGATCGCGCTGGCCCTCATCTGGGCGGTCTGGATGGGCATCAGGTTCCGCCGCCGGGAGCCGGGTCCTCCCGACCCGGCCGACCAGCCGAAACTCCCGCGTACGGGCCCGGTCCACGAGGTCCGCGAGATGCGGGAGCCCGACGAGATGCCGCACACGGACGACGGCGGCTCGCGCCTGATGCCGCACGAGCTGCACAACGCGGACAGCAAGCGCAGCGAGGACCAGCGGCCGCGCCGCTGGAGCCGGGGCAACAGTGGCGCGTTCGGCAGCGGCGGCCCCGGACGCACGTGACGCCGCTTGCGGTGTCCCCAGCACCCGCCCGCAAACGCGCCGTCCTGCGACATGGGGCAGGACGGGCTACAACGGAGCGGGAGGGGCGCGAGGGGCTACAACGGAAGGGAAGGGAGTGACTCGCCATGCCGAGCGGATCGAATGCCAAGCGCGAGCGCCAGTACGAGAAGATCAAACAGAGTGCCCAGGACCGGGGCGAGAGCACGTCGCGGGCCAAGGAGATCGCCGCCCGCACGGTGAACAAGGAGCGGGCGAGGAGCGGCGAGTCGAAGCAGGCGAGCCGCACGTCGACGCAGGACATCTCCTCGGGCAGGCGTGGCGGGCTGCGCTCCCACCAGGGCTCGGGCGGTCCGACAAAGGACCAGCTCTACGCGGAGGCCAGGGACCGGGGCGTCAAGGGTCGCTCGCAGATGAACAAGTCCCAGCTCAGCAAGGCATTGGGGCGCTGATCGCCTCATGAGCAGGGAACAGGGCGCCGTCCCTCGGGATCTCCCCGACCAGCAGGCGGACCCCGACGAGACCGAAGACGAGACCGAAACCACTGAGCCCGGCGGTGCCCCCGACGGCGGCGACGACGAACGAGCCGGGTCCGAGGACGCGCCGGAGACCGGCCCCGACGTCACCGTCCCCGACTCGGACGTGGCGGGCACCGGTCGCACCGGCGCACCCCACGCCCCGGGCGTCCACCCGGACCAGCCCGTCCCGGACGAGCCCGCCGACTAGCAGCCCGCACAGCGGCCCATGGCGGCCTACCGCCCCCGCAGCGCCTCCGCCACCCGGTCGAAGAGCGCCGCGTGGGCGTGGGCGCTGGCGGGGACCTCCGGGTTCCACGGCAGCACCGCCGCCCGTTCGGCGACGGACGCCCAGTGCGGGTCTGCCGCGTAGAGTTCGTGCGGCGCGGCGTTGGCGCGGGCGTCCGACAGGACGACGTCCGGCGCGAGTTCGGCGACGTCCCGCCACGTCCCCGTGTACCAGTTGGCGCCGGGGCCCTCGGGCGGCGCCACCATGTCCACGCCGAGCCCGCCGAGCGCGCTCAGGTCGGGCCATTTGGTGGGCCGGGCCAGGTGTACCGCGTCCGCCCCGGCGGCCGAGAGTGCCAGCACCCTGACCCGCCGCTCCCCACGGGCCGCGATGCCCAACTGCCGCTCGGCGCGGGCGAGTTCATCCTGCGACCGCGCCGGCTCGGACGTCCCGAGCGAGCGTCCGAGCTCCGCGAAGCGCTCCCGCACCCCGCCCAGCGTGCGGCCCTGCCCCACGTCGATCACGACGACGGGGACGTGCTCCTCCAGATGCTTCGCCGTATGGGGTTCGATGCCGTACACCTGCCCGCCGCCGTACGTGAGCGCCACGACCAGGTCGGGGCGCGCCGCGAGCACGTCGTCCAGGCCGAGACCCGCCCCGGCGCCCAGATACGCGAGGCGGTCCAGCGGCAGCCTGCCGGACTTGGCGTGGTCGGGCTCGTCGCCGTCGTGGAACGAGCCGAAGATCCCCACCGGGCGTATACCCAGATCCCACAGGCTCGCCCCGGCCTGTATATAGGCGACGACGCGCTGCGGCGTCTCGCTCGCGGACGTGAGGTGTCCGCGGTCGTCGGTGAACTCCCAGGCTGTGGTTGACCGTTCTTCCATGGAGGGACCTTGCCCAGGGCACTCGCACGGCACGCAGTGCACCACCCGCGAAAACCGGCCATGCGATCGGCCGTTCCCTCGAACGAGGGAACGGCCGATCAGTGAAACACGCCCTAATGCCAAGGTCCCGTCACCGCGAACGTCGTCCCCGGCGTATAGCAGTTCACGAACATGGTGTCGCCGTTCGGCGAGAACGTGACCCCGGCGAACTCGCCCCACTCGGGCTTGTCGGCCGTGCCGATGTTCTGCCGGCCGCGCGCCATGGCGTACACCTCGCCCTTGCGCGTCACGCCGAACACATGCTGCGCGCCCTCGCCGTCCTCGCACACCATCAGGCCCCCGCTGGGCGCGAGGCAGATGTTGTCGGGCTCCTCGCCCGGCAGTTGGACGTCCGTGTCGGGGCCGAACACGATGACGAGCGTCAGGCGGCGCGACGACGGGTCGTAGCGCCAGATCTGCCCGTAGTGGTCGGCGGCCGAGCCCTCGCGGCTGCGTGCGTACGACGAGACGAAGTAGACGCTCGACCCGCCCCAGTAGCAGCCCTCCAGCTTCTGCGCGTGGGTGATGCCCTTCGGGCCGAAGTCCTGGTTGCGGATGGGTGTTTGGGCGGCCAGCGGGTCCGGTACGTCGACCCACTCGACGCCGCTGAACGTCGCCCCCGTCTCCTGGACGGCCGACAGGTCCGGCACGCCGGGCACCCGCATCGCCTGCAGCTTGCCGCCCGCGCGCAGCGAACCGAGGCCGCCCTTCGTGTTCTTGGGCAGGAAGCGGTAGAAGAGGCCGAAGGGCTTGTCGAAGGCGTCCTCGGTCTCGTAGACGACGCCGCGCTTCGGATCGACGGCGATCGCCTCGTGCTGGAAGCGGCCCATCGCGGTGAGCGGCACGGCGCCCGAGCGGTGCGGGTCGACCGGGTCGACCTCGAAGATGAAGCCGTGGTCCTTGGTGTAGCCGTTCGTACCGGCCTTGTCCTCGGTCTCCTCGCAGGTGAGCCAGGTGCCCCAAGGCGTGTGCCCGCCCGCGCAGTTGACCGCCGTACCGGCGATGCCGACGCGCTCGGACACGACGTTGTTCTTCCGGTCCACGGCGAGCACGGTACAGCCGCCCTTGCCCATCGGGTCGTACGTCAGACCCTCGACGGTCGGCACGGCGATCTTCCCGGTGACCCGGTTCTCGTGGTTGCGTACGAGGTGTACGCGGCCCTGTCTGCCGGCGAAGGCGGCCATCCCGTCGTGGTTGGAGGGCACCTTGCCCTCGCCGGAGCGGAGTTGTTCCCCCTCCCGCGAGAGGACCTTGTAGCGGAATCCCTTCGGGAGGTCGAGCAGCCCGGCCGGGTCGGGCACCAACGGGCCGTATCCGGCGCGTCCTTGGGCGGCGGCCGAGCCGGCGAACAGCTCGGAGAGGTTCCCCGCGAAGGCGATGCCCACTCCCAGGGCGCCGGAGCGGGCGAGGACTTGGCGGCGGGTCGCGGACTGTCGTGCGTCAGCGGTGCGTGACATGGGTGCAACCTCCTGCTGGCGGACAGGAACTGTGACCCGGCTGTGTTTATCACGTGCCTTTGGCCGCGGGAACCACGCGCGTAGCGCAGGCGATTCGTGCACCGACCACGTAACGCTGCACCCGTGTTTCGAGGCCTCTGGTGCGAAGCCGCCTACTCGTGCACGAGCCCCTTCGCGTCGCGCGCGAGCGCGGTCAGCCGGGAGATCGCCCGGAAGTACTTCTTCTTGTAGCCGCCGTTCAGCATCTCCTCGCTGAACAGCCGATCGAACGGGAGCCCCGACGTGAGTACGGGCATCTCCCGGTCGTAGAGCCGGTCCGCCAGGACGACGAGCCGCAGCGCCGTCGACTGGTCGGGTACGGCCGCCACATCGGTGAGGCAGACGGCCTTCAGGTCGTCCGTCAGCGCCCCGTACCGGCTCGGGTGCACGCGCGCGAGGTGCTCGAGCAGGTGCGGGAAGTCGTCGAGCGAGGCGCCCTCGGTGGCGTACGCCGCCTTGGTGACCTGCTCGTCGGTGAACGGCGCGGGGGCCTCGGGAAGGCCGCGGTGCCGGTAGTCCTCACCGTCGATGCGCAACGGCCTGAAGTGCGCCGACAGGCCCTGGATCTCGCGCAGGAAGTCGACGGCGGCGAACCGGCCCTCACCGAGCTTGCCCGGCAGCGTGTTCGACGTCGCGGCGAGCGCGACACCTGCCTCGACCAGCTTCCTGAGGAGGGACGACACGAGCACCGTGTCCCCGGGATCGTCCAGCTCGAACTCGTCGATGCACAGCAGTCGGTGCCCGCCGAGCGTCTTGACGGTCTGCTGGAAGCCGAGCGCGCCCACCAGGTTCGTCAGCTCGACGAACGTGCCGAACGCCTTGAACTCGGGCTCGGCGGGGGTCGCGTGCCACAGGGAGGCGAGGAGGTGGGTCTTGCCGACGCCGTACCCGCCGTCGAGGTAGACGCCGCGCGGCCCTGTCGGGGCGGCGGGCTTCTTACCGAAGCCGAGGAAACCGCGCTTCTTGCCGGCGCCGGACGCGTGCGCCCCGCCGAGACCGGCCGCGAACGCGCTCAGGACCTGGACGGCCTCGGTCTGGCTGGGCTGCTTCGGGTCCGGTATGTACGTGTCGAAGCGTACGGAGTCGAAACGGGGCGGCGGCACCATCTCGGCGACCAGGCGCTCCGCGGGGACGCGCGGCTCGCGGGCGCACAGGGACAGCGGCGACGGGTCGGGTATGGGGCTGATGCCCATCTGGCTGGACTCCCGGGAGTCGGCGGCTTCGAGGGATGACGACACGGTTACCCAGCTTAGTCGCCGTGCCACACTGCACGACATGCGACGCCTGTTCCCTGTGACGTACGAAACAGCAGATGGCAAGGGGTACGAGGGGAGGGAGGCGAGCCCGGAGGGGCATGAGTGGAGCCTCGACGAGCTCGCCGACGCCTACGCGTATCCGCCCGAAGCCGGGCACGCGCCGTGGCTGCGGGCCAACATGGTCTCCACGCTGGACGGCGCGGCCCAGCACGACGGCCGCTCCAAGCCCATCTCCAACGCCACCGACATGCGGGTCTTCGGCATGCTGCGCGGGCTCGCCGACGTCGTCGTGGTCGGCGCGGAGACGGTCCGCCTGGAGGGCTACCGCCCCGCACGCGCCCGTGACGCGTTCGCCGCGCGGAGGAAGGCGGCCGGTCAGGGCCCCGCCCCGCAGATCGCCGTGATCAGCGCGAGCCTCGACCTCGACTTCGACCTGCCCCTGTTCACCGAACCGCTGATGCCGACGCTGCTGCTCACCGGCGCGGGCGCCGCGGCCGACCGGATCGAGGCGGCACGCGCGGCCGGCGTCGAGGTGCTGACCGCCGGCGAGGGCGCCGCGGTCGAACCGGACCGCGCGGTGGCGGCGCTCGGCGAGCGGGGGCTCAACCGGCTGCTCACCGAGGGCGGGCCGAGGATGCTCGGTCAGTTCGTGGCGGGCGGGGTACTCGACGAGCTGTGCCTGACGGTGTCCCCGATGCTCACCGCGGGCGACGCCCAGCGGATCGCGGGAGGCTCGACCCTGGCCGTTCCGGAGCGGTTCGAACTGACGTCCCTACTGGAGGAGGAGGGATTCCTCTTCAGCCGCTACGCCCGGCCGCGGGGCGCACAGTAGCCGCCGGCGCCGAAAGCACGGCGACATTCGGCGGAATGAGTCGTTCCGTTTAGCGTTGGCTGGGCACACTAAATCTCGCAGTCCCCGTGCGAATGCGGGGCAGGATGGTTTCCGCAGGTCCGCTGGTCCACCCGGAGGGTCGACGACAGTCGGCCCACGGTAGGAGAAGAAGGGCGCCCGTCGTGTTCACGAGCGTATTGATGATCGAGAAGGCTCTGACCTCCGCCGACGTGGAGTTCGTCACCACGTTGCACGGAGAGGAGGAAGTCTCCTTCCACGTGCTGCTCCAGCCCCGCGGGGACCAGGCCGACCGCCTGCTGCGGGCCATCGACGACGTCGCGATGGGGGAGTTCGACGACGCGGGCAGGGAGAGCCAGGTACCCGAGGGCGACGAGGCCAAGGCCCCGGCGGAGAAGGCCCTCGCCGTCTCCCTCGCCGCGCTGCATCAGGCGGACAGCGAGGCGGTGGGCCGGCTCATCGAGGACCACCCGTTGGACGCCCTCAAGGCCCTCGTCGACGAGGTGAAGGCGGACGAGGTCATCGTGCTGACCGACCCGCACTACGTAGAGGAGTTCTTCCACCGGGACTGGGCCTCCCGCGCCCGCCACCAGGTCGGCGTACCGGTCCTGAAACTGTTCTCGCACAGCAAGGCCTGACCGGAGTCCTGACCGGAGCCCTGAACGGGGAGAGGTGCGGGCGGGCACGGGCACAGGCAATAGGCTGGGGCCCGTGCCGTGGTCGTCGTGACCACGGGCCAGGACATCCGAGAACCCCAGGGGAGACCACGCATGGCACCCGGCCTGCCGCATTCCGTCGCCGACATGGACCGACCGCACTTCATCGGCATCGGCGGCGCCGGCATGTCGGGCATCGCCAAGATCCTCGCCCAGCGCGGCGCGCGGGTGGCGGGCAGCGACGCCCGTGAGTCCGCGACGGCGCAGGCGCTGCGCGAGCTCGGCGTGACGGTGCACATCGGCCACGACGCCGGACACCTCGCCCCGGACGCCACCTGCGTGGTCGTCTCCTCGGCCATCCGCGAGGACAACCCGGAGCTGGCCCGCGCGGCCGAACTGGGCATCCCGACGGTCCACCGCTCGGACGCCCTCGCCTCCCTGATGGATGGCCTGCGCCCGATCGCCGTGGCCGGCACGCACGGCAAGACGACCACGACGTCGATGCTCGCGGTGTCCCTGAAGTCCCTCGGCCTGAACCCGTCCTACGCCATCGGCGGCGACCTGGACGTCCCCGGCTCCAACGCCGATCACGGCGAGGGCGAGATCTTCGTCGCCGAGGCCGACGAATCGGACCGCAGCTTCCACAAGTACGCGCCGGAAGTCGCGATCATCCTCAACGTCGAACTCGACCACCACGCGAACTACGCGTCCATGGACGAGATCTACGAGTCCTTCGAGACGTTCACGCGGCGGATCACCCCCGGCGGCACCCTCGTCATCGCCGCGGACCAGTCGGGCGCGGCCGAGCTGACCCGCAGGGTCCGGGACACGATGTCCCTCAAGGTCGTCACGTACGGCGAGTCCGAGGGCGCGGACATCCGCATCCACAAGATCACCCCGCGCGGCCTGGCCAGCGAGGTGACCGTCCTCATGGACGGCAAGCTGCTGACCTTCACGGTCTCCGTCCCCGGCCGCCACTACGCGCAGAACGCGGTGGCGGCGCTCGCCGCGGGCGTCGCGATGGGCATCCCGGCCCGGAACCTGGCCTCGGCGCTCAAGTCGTACACGGGCGTCAAGCGCCGCCTCCAGCTCAAGGGCGAGGTGAACGGCGTGCAGGTCATCGACTCCTACGCCCACCACCCCACGGAGATGACGGCCGACCTGGAGGCCATGCGCGCGGCGGCAGGCGACGCCCGCATCCTCACCCTCTTCCAGCCCCACCTCTTCTCCCGCACCCAGGAACTGGGCAAGGAGATGGGCGCCGCCCTCGCCCTCACGGACGCCTCGGTCGTCCTCGACATCTACCCGGCCCGCGAGGACCCGATCCCCGGCATCACCAGCGCCCTCATCGTCGCCGCCGCACGCGAGGCGGGCGCCGACGTACAGGAGGCCGCCGACAAGGACGCGGCGGTCGCGGCGATCGCGGGAATGGCCAAGCCCGGCGATCTCGTTATCACCATGGGCGCGGGCGACGTCACGGAACTCGGACCGCGCATCCTTGACCAGCTGCAGGGCCTCTGAAGGGACGAGCACATGTCGTACGACGTCGAGAAGCCGGACGAGCAGTGGCGCACGGAGCTGACTCCGGCGGAGTACGCGGTGCTGCGCCAGGCCGGCACGGAGCCCGCGTTCCGCGGTGAGTACACCGACACGAAGACGAAGGGCGTCTACGGCTGCCGGGCCTGCGGCGCCGAGCTCTTCACATCCACCGAGAAGTTCGAGTCGCACTGCGGCTGGCCGTCCTTCTACGACCCGAAGAACACCGACGCCGTGGAGATCGTCGAGGACCGCTCCCACGGCATGGTCCGCACCGAGGTGCGCTGCGCGCGCTGCGGCTCGCACCTCGGCCACGTCTTCGAGGGCGAGGGGTACGCGACGCCCACGGATCAGCGGTACTGCATCAACTCCATCTCGCTGACGCTGGAGCCGGACGGGGAGTGATCCCGGAGCGGGCGATCTCGTCCCACAGCCGTATGGTGCGTGGACGCCCCGACGACGGATAGTCGGAGATCCGTCGAGCGCACAACGCGCCGCGGGTCAGGGGGAGTTGCCCATGCCCGACATTCTCGTACTCGGAGCCGGTCTGAACGGCCTGACGACCGCGCTGCTGCTCGCCCGCGACGGGCACCGCGTCACGGTCCTCGAGCGGGACCCGGCGGAGCCCGGCGCGGGCGGGGCCGAGGAGCTGTGGCGGGACTGGCGGCGGCCGGGGGTCAACCAGTTCAGGCTCGTCCACCTGATGCTGCCGCGCTGGCGGGCCGAGATGGACCGGGAACTGCCCGAGGTCATCGCCGAGCTGGAAGCGCTCGGTGGGCTGCGGGTGAACCTCGTCCGGGAGCTGCCGGACGCGCTGACCGGCGGCGTGCGCGAGGGGGACGAGCGGTTCGAAACGGTGACCGGGCGGCGCCCCGTCGTGGAGGCCGCCCTGGCCGCGGTGGCCGCCCGCACCCCCGGCGTCACCGTTCACCGGGACGTCACGGTCACCGGCCTGGTGGTCGCGGAGGCATCGGCTCCCGGTGTGCCGCACGTCGGCGGCGTCACCGTCGAGGGCGGGCGGACGTTCCTCGCCGAGCTCGTCGTCGACGCGGGCGGGCGGCGCTCGACGGTGGCGGACATGGTCGCCGCCGCGGGCGGACGGCGGCCCGTCGAGGAGCGCGAGGACTCCGGATTCGTCTACTACACGCGGCACTTCAGCTCGCGCGGCACAGGCGGTGGTGTGCCCGCGTCCCAGGACGTGCTGCTCCAGAACTTCGACAGCCTGTCCGTCCTCACCCTCGCCTGCGACAACGACACTTGGGGCGTGGGACTGATCGTGTCCTCCCGTGACCGGCGGCTGCGTGCGCTGCGCGAGGCGGGGGCCTGGGGCAGGGCCCTGGCCTCGTACCCCACCGCCGCGCACTGGGGCGAGGCCGAGCCGATCACCCCGGTGCAGGCGATCGCGGGCATCGAGGACCGGCACCGCCGTTACGTCGTCGACGGCGCCCCCACGGTGACCGGTCTGGTCGCCGTGGGGGACTCCTGGGCCTGCACGAACCCCTCGCTCGGGCGCGGCTCGTCGATCGGGGTCCTGCACGCGTGCGCGCTGCGCGACCTGCTGCGCGAGACCGACCCGGCGAAGCCGGACGAGTTCGTGCTGCGCTTCGACGAGGCCACCGAGACGGGCGCGGCCGGCGGCTTGTTCCGCGCCACGCTCGCCTTCGACCGGCACCGGCTCGCCGAGCTGAGCGCCGATATGAACGGCGTCCGTTACGAGACCGACGACCCCGGCTGGGCCTTCACCAAGGCACTGCAGGCCGCCGCCCTGCGGGACCCGGACGCGCTGCGGGCGAGGTCCTTGATCGGGTCCCTCCTGGAGACACCGGACACGGCTCTCGCCCGCCCCGGCGTCATGGACAAGGTCATCGAACTCGGCGCCGACGCCCCGCAGTACCCCGCGCCCGGTCCCGACCGGGCCGGGCTGCTCGCCGCCATCGGCGAGGGGGCGTAGCCGACAGGTCCTAGCGGGTCGCCGTCGGCGCCGTCACCGGCCGGAAGCCCGGGTTGCTCACGCAGTCCGACATGCTCTCGGTGTTGGTCTCCTTGTTGATCGGGCACGCGCCGATGACGAAGCGCGAGGAGACCCCGCCGGGGAAGGCGACCTCGACCTGGTCGGCGTACTTGTGCGTGTCGCCGATCGTCTCGTTGACGTCGATGCCGTTCGGGGCGTCGATGTAGTAGTTGTACGCGCCGCCCTTCATCCACTTGGTCCACTTCTTAAAGAGGTCGTGGTCACGCGTGGTGGAGACGAACGGCGACGGCTGGTTCTTGAGGACGTACTGCTCCAGGTCGTACTGGCCGTACTTGACGTCCTTCGGGGCGAAGCCCTCCTTGAAGATGACCGCAGGGGCGCGCCCGTCCGCCCGGTACAGCGTCTGGCAGTCGTTCCGGTACTCGGGCTCCGGCGAGATCTTCTCGAGGGGGACGCGGTCGATGGCGGCGTACAGGCGGTCCGGGACCACGGGGCAGGAGGCCGCGGCCTTCGCCGCGCCGGGGGCCGACTTCGCGGTGTCGGCATCCGGGGCACTGGCGGTGGCCGACGGCGCGGAGGCGAGCGCCAGCACGGACACCGCGGCGGCGGGCAGGGTGGCGAGGCGGCGCGCGGTGCGGGAGAACTTGTTGATCATCATGAGCAGAACCTTCGGGGGCCACGGCCAGGATCCCCGCCAATCACCGGATCGTGGGCGTGTGCGGCTGCGTGGGCACCCGTAGCTTCTACGTGCGCACCCGTAGTTCCTTGATTCCGTTGATGAAGTTCGAGACGAGCCTGCGGGGCGGCGCCGTGAGTGTCAGGTCCAGGAGCGTGCGGGCCACCTCTTCGTACAGCGCCTGTAGTTGGAGGCGGGCGAAGTGGGCGCCCAGGCAGACGTGCGGACCGTCTCCGAAGGAGACGTGGGGGTTGGGGGTGCGGGCCAGGTCCAGGGTGAACGGCTCGGGGAAGACGCGTTCGTCGTGGTTGGCGGAGGCGTGGAAGACGACCACCTTGTCGCCCCGCCTGATGGTGGTGCCCGCCAGGGTCGTGTCCTCGGCCGCCGTGCGGCGGAAGGTCAGGACCGGCGGGTGGCGGCGCAGGAGTTCGTCGAGCGCGAGCGCCGAGTCGGCCTTTCCCGTGCGGAGTTGCTCGTACGCGGACGGGGTCTCGGCGAGGAGCGCCAGGCCGCCGGGGGCCGCACTGCGGACCGTGTCGTTGCCCGCGACGGTGAGGAGGAAGAAGAACATCTGCCGCTCGGACGGGGTGAGTTCGGGGTCCGCCGCGAGCGTCGTCATGATGTCGTCGGCCGGGTGGGCGCGCTTGTGGGCCGTCAGCTCGTCGGCGTACGCGAACATGTCGGCCAGCGCGGAGGGGGAGCGCGGGTTCACCGGTGGGCCGGTGGTGGCCGCGGGGGACGTCTCGTCCGGGTCCTGGTAGCCGATGACGCGGCGCGTCCAGTGCAGGAGCAGCGCGCGGTCGGACTCCGGGACGCCCAGGAGGTCGGCGAGGTTCAGGAGGGCGTAGTCGTCGGTGACCGTGGCGACCAGGTCCACCGTGCCCGTGTCTGTGTCTATCTCTGTGTCCGTGCCCGCGTGCTCGGTGAGCGCCTTGTGCAGCAGGGTTCTTGCCCGGTTCCGTACCGACTCCTCGAACGCCGCCACACGGCGCGGCGTGAACGCCCGGCTCACCAGGCGGCGCAGCCTGCCGTGGGCCGGCGGGTCCTGGTTGAGCATCATGCCGCGGATGAACGGGAGGTCGGCCGGGTCCGGATCGCGGATCTGGGTCGCGCCCAGGTGCGAGGAGAACGCGGACGCGTCCTTGAGGACCCGGACCACGTCCGCGTGCCGGGTGACCGCCCAGAAGCCGGGGCCCTCCGGCCAGCCGAGGACCGCGGGCTCCGGTTGCCAGGCCACCGGGTGGTGGTCGCGCAGCGTCCGGTAGTGGTCGTGCGGGACGCCACGCGCGTACAGGCGCGGGTCGAAGACGTCGGGGACGGCAGGTGTCACGAGCCGTCCGCCCGCAGGAAGTCCTCCATGACGCGGATCAGCGCGAGCGGCGCCTCGTCCATCGCGTAGTGGCCGCACACGGGGAGGTCGACGAGCTCGCCGCGGGTGAACCAGGTCAGCCACGTCGAGCGCATCAGGGGCGCGGCCAGGGCCGGGTCGAGCTGCCCGGTGACCGCGAGCGCGGGGACCGTACAGGGCTCCAGGTCGGTGTGGAAGTCGTCGCCGGTCCACGAGTCGAGCCAGGCCCGGAACGCCTTCGCGTCGCTGCACGCGAGCGAGCGCCGCACCATGCGGTCCAGCCACGCGGCGGGGCGTACGCCACCTGTCGTGACGTCGATGATCGCGCGGCGGTTGGCAGGCGAGGCGTCGGCCGTCACGAACAGCTCCCACTGCTCGGGCGGCATGGGCAGCCCGGACGCCGGAACCGGGGAGACCCCCACGATGCGCCGCACCCGCCGCGGCGCGTTCGCCACCACGCGCTGCGCCACGCTGCCGCCCATGGAGTGCCCGATCAGCGAGAACCGCTCCCAGCCGAGCCGGTCCGCGAGGTCGAGCACGTCCGCGGCGGCCTCGGTCGTCGTGTACGCGCCCGGCGTCTGTTTCGCCTCCCCGTAGCCGCGCAGGTCCACGAGCGCGTACTGGAAGGTGGTGCGGTCGAGGTCGGGCACGATCGGCGCGTAGGCGGCGCGGTCCGCGAACCAGCCGTGCACCGCGATCACCTTGTGCGGGCCGTCACCGTGCAGTTCGTACGGCAGGACGAAGGACGAGGCCACGTCGACTCCCCAGGGTGTGGAACTTCAGGCGGTGCCGGACGCCTCCAAGGTGGCGCGAGGCCGGGCCCTGCCACAAGAGGGCGCACGCGCGCGTGGCCGCGTGCGCCGTGTCCCATCGGCGACAATGTACGGGTGACCTCCCCGGAAGCCCCTCCTGACCGCCCCGACCTGCGCGCCGATTGCGCGGACTGTTTCGGCCTGTGCTGCGTCGCCCTCCCCTTCGCGAAGTCGCAGGACTTCGCGCACGACAAGAACGCGGGCACGCCCTGCCGCAACCTTCAGGACGACTTCCGCTGCGGCATCCACACCAGGCTGCGCGACGAGGGGTACCCCGGCTGCACCGTCTTCGACTGCTTCGGCGCGGGCCAGAAGATCTCCCAGGTCACCTTCGAGGGCGTCAGCTGGCGCGAGCGGCCCGAGAGCGCCAGGGCCATGTACGAGGTCTTCCCCGTGATGCGTCAACTGCACGAGCTGCTCTGGTACTTGAGCGACGTACTGGAGCTGGACGCCGCCGGCCCCGTGCACGGCGAAGCCCGGCAGGCCCGCGAGGACATCGAGCGGCTGACCCGCGCGCGTAGCGACGAACTCGCCGCCGCCGACGTGCCGGCCGTCCGGGGCGAGGTGAACGCCCTTCTACTGAAGGCGAGCGAACTGGCGCGCGCCGACGTGCCGGGTGCCCTGGGACACAAGAAGAACCACCGCGGCGCCGACCTTGTCGGGGCCCGCTTCAAAAAGGCCGACCTACGGGGCGCCAATCTGCGCGGCGCCCTTCTTGTAGCCGCGGATCTGACGGGCGCCGACCTCCGCTGCGCCGACCTGATCGGCGCGGACCTGCGCGACGCCCGGCTCGCGGGCGCCGACCTCACCGGGGCGCTGTTCCTCACCCAGGCGCAGGTGAACGCGGCGCGCGGCGACGCCGCCACCCGCATCCCGGCGGGCCTGCGGCGCCCCGCGCACTGGACGTAGACCTACCTCAAAAGTCCAGGGACCTCAGGAGGCGCACACCGAAGGCAGCGCCCGCGCGAGGCCCTTGAAGTGCAGCGCGTCGAACCCGCGCGCGTGGGCGTCACGCAGCGCCACCGCCGTCAGCAGCGGCCCGCAGGCCGCAGAGGTACGCGTGGGGCCCACCTCCCGCAGCGCGTCAAGGAGCTGCGTCGTGATCCGGTCGAGCTGCGGCCGCACCTCCGTCGCCAGGTCGGGGCGCTCGGTCGGGCGCTGCTCGGGGTGGGCGTCCCAGCGGGCGTAGAGGCCGCGCTGCACCACCTTGTTGGCCTCGATCTGGTCCCGGAACACGGACTGCGCGAACTGCGGGTCGATGCCGAGATCGGCCGAGCGCTTCGCCACGTCGTCGAGGATCACCTTCTCGCGCGCCGGGTCGTCGATCGGCGCGTCAGTGCCGTACTTCGCCGCCGCGACCTTGTCCGCGAGGGCCAGCCGCTCCGTGGCGAGCGAGGTGATCGCGGCGAGGGCGTGCGGGTTCACGTGGGAGACGGTGGAGGACGTGGCGGCGGTGGCGGCGGGTGCGGCCGGCGCCGCGGAGGCCGGGAGGGCCGCCCCGCCGAGGGCGAGCGCGGTGGCGGCGCCCAGGGTGATCAGGCGGCGGGCGGCGGTTGACGTGGTCCGGATGCGCAAGACGGGTCCTTCGCTTCGTACAGGCAACGGGTGCACGGCGTGCCCCTGTTGTGTATCAGGTTCACGCGATAGTGCGATCATGATCCGCTCCGTGGATGCCGGTTGACGGCCACGGGTAGGGCCGCGCTCATGACACACGAGTCCACGCAGCCTTTCCACCTGCCGCGCTTCTACATGCCGTACCAGGCCCGGCTCAATCCGCACCTGGACGGGGCGCGGGCCCATTCCACGGTGTGGGCCCGCGAGATGGGCATGCTGGAGGGCAGCGGCGTCTGGGACCAGGACGACCTGGACGCGCACGACTACGGCCTGTTGTGCGCGTACACGCACCCCGACTGCGACGGCCCGGCGCTCTCCTTGATCACCGACTGGTACGTGTGGGTCTTCTTCTTCGACGACCACTTCCTCGACATGTACAAGCGCACGAACGACCGCGCGGCCGGCAAGGCGCACCTGGACCGGCTGCCGCTGTTCATGCCGATGGAGCTCGACACCCCCGTGCCCGAGCCGGAGAACCCGGTCGAGGCGGGCCTCATCGACCTGTGGCGGCGCACCGTGCCCGCCATGTCGATGGACTGGCGGCGCCGCTTCGCGGAGTCGACCGAGCACCTCCTGAACGAGTCGATGTGGGAACTGTCCAACATCAACGAGGGGCGGATCTCCAACCCCGTCGAGTACATCGAGATGCGCCGCAAGGTGGGCGGCGCCCCCTGGTCGGCGGGCCTGGTGGAGTACGCGACCGCCGAAGTCCCGGCACCCGTCGCGCAGTCGAGGCCGCTGCGTGTCCTCATGGAGACGTTCGCCGACGCGGTGCACCTACGGAACGACCTCTTCTCCTACGAACGCGAGGTCATGGATGAGGGTGAACTCTCCAACGGCGTCCTGGTGTTGGAGACCTTCTTCGGCTGTACGACACAGGAGGCGGCCGAGGCCGTCAACGACGTACTGACTTCGCGGCTGCACCAGTTCGAGCACACCGCGCTCACCGAAGTGCCCGCCCTCTCCGTGGAGAAGGGGCTCACACCGGACCAGGTCGCCGCGGTCGCCGCGTACACGTGCGGACTGCAGGACTGGCAGTCCGGCGGCCACGAGTGGCACATGCGCTCCAGCCGCTACATGAACAAGGAGGCCACCGCGCGGTCCGAGCCGCCCCTGGGCGGGCCGAGCGGGCTCGGGACCGGCGCCACGGACGTACGGGCGCTGCTCGACGGGGTCGGAGCCGAGCGTCTGCGCGCGTACACGCACGTGCCGTTCCAGAAGGTCGGCCCCTCCCTGATCCCCGACATCCACATGCCGTTCGCCCTGACCCTCAACCCGGAGCTCGACGGCGCCCGCGCGCGGCTGCTCCCCTGGACGCACCGCATGGGCATCCTGGGGGAGGGTGTCTGGGACGAGGACAAACTCCGCGCCTACGACCTGCCGTTGTGCGCTGCGGGGCTCGACCCGGACGGTTCGGCCGAGGCGCTCGACCTCAGCTCCCAGTGGCTCGCCTGGGGCACCTACGGGGACGACTACTACCCGCTCGTCTTCGGCCACCGGAGGGACCTGGCCGCCGCCAAACTGTGCACCACGCGGCTCTCCGAGCGCATGCCCGTGACCGGCGAGGAGATCCCGCTCCCCGCCAACGCGATGGAGCGCGGCCTCGCCGACCTGTGGCGGCGCACCACGGCGGACATGGCCCCGGAGCAACGGCGCACCCTGAAGGCCGCCGTGGAGGTCATGACGGAGAGCTGGGTGTGGGAGGTCGCCAACCAGCTCCAGCACCGCATCCCCGACCCGGTCGACTACCTGGAGATGCGCCGCGCCACCTTCGGCTCCGACCTCACCCTGAGCCTGTGCCGGATGGGCCACGGGCCCGCCGTGCCGCCCGAGGTCTACCGCACAGGACCGGTGCGAGCCCTGGAGAACTCGGCGATCGACTACGCGTGCCTGCTCAACGACGTGTTCTCGTACCAGAAGGAAATCGAGTACGAGGGCGAGATCCACAACGCGATCCTGGTCGTGCAGAACTTCTTCGGCGCGGACTACCCGACGGGCGTCCGCATCGTGAACGACCTCATGACACAGCGCATGCGGCAGTTCGAGCACATCGTCGAGCACGAACTCCCCGTCCTCTACGAGGATTTCGGCCTCCACCGAGACGCGCGCACGGCCCTCGACGGCTATGTCGAGGACCTGCGGAACTGGATGGCGGGCATCCTCAACTGGCACCGAAACGTCGACCGGTACCGCGACGGCTGGCTCGCACGCCGCGCCCACGGCTTCGTCCCCGGCCGCGTCCCGGCGCCTCCGGTTCCGATTGGTTTCAAGAACCGCACGTCCGGATTGGGTGGTTCAGGGAACTTTGCTGGGACGTCAGCCGTCTTGTGAGGTGAGACGGCCGTTCATGGCCGGACAAGACGGCCGTTCGCGGCCGTGACGGGGAAGATGTGAGAACACACGGGGGTGTTCTTTTCATGACCGAAATTTTCGATCGCATCACGGACAGGCTCACCGGGGTCGAGGAGGCCGCGAGCGAGATCGCCGCGGCCGCCGTGGGGGAACTGGCGCCGTACGTGGCGCCGTTGACGGTGCCGCCGGTGCTGCGGCCCGACTCGGGTGATGTCCGACAGGAAACAGAGATCGCGCTGCGGCCCACGTGGCAGCGGCTGCACCCGCAGCTCCCGCCGACACTGATGTGGGGCTACGAGGGCACGGTGCCGGGCCCGACGATCGAGGTGCGGCGCGGGCAGCGCGTCCGCATCGCCTGGACGAACCGCATTCCCAAGGGCGGCGAGTACCCGGTGACGTCGGTGGAGGCGCCCACTCCGCCGACCGAGCCGGGACAGGACCCGCCGCCCCCGCCGACGACGCTGCCCGGCCGCGGCGGCGTCCCGGCGAACGCGGACGTGGCAGCGCTGCCCGCCTGGACCGTGACGCACCTGCACGGCGCGCAGACCGGCGGCGGCAACGACGGCTGGGCGGACAACGCGGTGGGCTTCGGCGACGCCCAGCTCTCCGAGTATCCGAACGACCACCAGGCGGTGCAGTGGTGGTACCACGACCACGCCATGAACATCACCAGGTGGAACGTGTACGCGGGCCTCTACGGGACGTACCTGGTCCGGGACGACGAGGAGGACGCCCTGGGGCTCCCCTCCGGGGAGCGGGAGATACCGCTGCTGCTCGCCGACCGGAACCTGGACACGGACGAGGACGGCAGGCTGAACGGCAGGCTGCTGCACAAGACCGTGATCGTCGACCCGGCGAACGAGGAGACGGGCAAGCCCGTCACCATCCCGTTCAGCGGCCCGTACACGACGGTCAACGGGCGGATCTGGCCCTACGCGCAGGTGGACGCGGGCTGGTACCGCTTCCGCCTGGTGAACGCGTCGAACGCGCGGATCTACAACCTGGTGCTCATCGATGAGGACGGCGACCCGCTGCCCGGCGTCGTGCACCAGATCGGCAGCGACGGCGGACTGCTTCCGCGGCCCGTCCCGATCGATTTCGATGAGGCGCTGCCGACGCTGCCCGTCGCGCCCGCCGAGCGCATGGACCTGCTCATCGACTTCGCGTCCCTCGCGGGCAAGCGGGTGCGCCTGGTCGACAAGGGGCGCAACGAGGCGCCGGGCGTGCCCGACGTGCCCGGCGATGTGCGCTACCCGCACGTCATGGAGTTCCGGGTGGGCGAGTGCGGTGACCAGGAGCCGTTCGTGCTGCCCGAGGTGCTGTCCGGGTCCTTCCGGAGGCTCACGCACGACATCGAGCACGGGCACCGGCTGATCGTCCTGACGCCGCCCGCGACCAAGGGCGGCGGTGGACACCCGGAGATCTGGGAGATGGAGGAGGTCACCGACGACGCCGAGGGCGCGGCGGGCGCCGATGACGTCCAGGTGCCCACAGACGGCGTCATCCAACTCATCGACGACAAGGGTGCGTTGAAGACGTACCGGCGCATCGCCCGGACCTTCAACGACGGGCTCGGCTTCACCATCGGTGAGGGCACCCACGAGCAGTGGAGCTTCCTCAACCTCGCGGTGAACCCGCCGGTCGTGCACCCGATGCACATCCACCTCGCCGACTTCCAGATACTCGGCCGGGATGTGTACGACGCCTCCGGGTTCGACGTCGAGGTGGGCGGCACGGTCAAGCCGGTCGCGTTCGACCCGAACTCGGTGATACCGCTGCCGCCCAACGAGCAGGGGCACAAGGACGTGTTCCGCGCCCTGCCCGGCCAGATGCTCCGCGTCATGGGCAGGTTCGACGGGGCGTACGGCCGGTTCATGTACCACTGCCACCTCCTGGAGCACGAGGACATGGGCATGATGCGGCCCTTCGTAGTGCTCCCGCCGGAAGCCCTGAAGTTCGACCACGGGGCCGGGCACGGCGGTGGCCACGGGGGCCACACCGGCTGATCGGCCGACCGGCCGACCGGGGAGTCACCTGGGGTACCGGGGTCGGTGTTCGAGCCGACCCCGGCACTCTCACTCGTTCGTGGATCGTCGTGGGCGTGCGCGGAGGGTAGGGCTCTGGCCGTGGCCGAACGGGCCAGGGACCGGAGGCGGGCGACCCATGGAACAGACTGCGTTGCGGCCCAAGTCGATGCCGGGAACCGGGGGCCGGGCATCGACCTCGGCGTCGGCCGCGACCTCGGCGTCGGCGTCGAGGCCGGAGCCGCCGAAGCCGTCGAGGCCCAGCGGGCCGGGTGCCGCCGGGCGGCGTGGCAGGCGCCTGTGCAGCGTGCTGTGCGGGCTGCTGTGCGCGGTGGTGCTCGTCCTTGCGGGCATCGGCCTCGGTACCGTGGGTGCCACCGTCATCGGCATGAGCAAGCTCGCCGAACTGAAGCGGCAGGCCCCGCCCGCGGCACGGCCCGCGGCCCCGCCGCCGAGCAGCCCCGCCGCCACGCCGGGGCCCGGCACGGCGCCCCCGCCGCCCGCGCCGCCGCTGTCGAGGGGCGGGCTCGGCGTGGAGGTCGTCGACGCCCCCAAGACGTCGGGCGCGCTCGTCGTGGCCGTGCACATCCCGGGCCCCGGCTACACCGGCGGCCTGGTCCGCGGCGACGTCCTGGTGGGCCTGGGCGGCCGGCGCGTCGGCTCAGCGCTCGACCTGGCGGCTCACGTGGACGACGTGGTGGACACCCGGCCGGGCCGGCAGGTGGCGGTCACGGTCCGGCACGCGAACGGGGAACTGCAGAAGCTTGCGGTCACACCGGGGGTGGTCACATGACGTCACACGACGTCCGGGTTCGGCGCGCGCCCCGCCCACGGCGCCTGAAATCATGGGCAGAGGTCGGTCTCGCGCCGCCCCGCGCCGCCGGGCAGGATGGCTGTCCGTACGACGCCCGCACCGCCATAGGCGCCCACCCGTACGAAAGGCCAGGACATGACGACCGGTACACCCGCGCCCTTCACCGCCGCCGACTACAAGGCCCGCATGGACCGTGCCGCGCAGTCCGCCGCAGCCGCGGGGCTCGCAGGGGTGCTGGTCGCGCCGGGCCCCGACCTCGTATGGCTCACCGGTTACCACGTGCCGGCCGACACCGAGCGGCTCACGCTCCTCGTGCTCGCGGCCGACCAGGAGCCCACACTCGTCGTGCCGACCCTGGAGGCACCGGACGCCGCCAAGGCCGCCGGCGCGCCCGCGATGACGCTGCGTGACTGGACCGACGGCAAGGACCCGTACGGCGTCACGGCCCCGCTGCTCGACGTGACGGGCCGCTTCGGGGTGAGCGACAACGCCTGGGCGATGCACCTGCTCGGCCTGCAGAAGACCCTGCCCGAGACCACGTACGTCTCGCTCACCGAGGCCCTTCCGATGCTGCGCGGCGTGAAGGACGCCGCCGAACTGGAGCGCCTCGCCGCCGCGGGCGCCGCGGCGGACGCCACGTACGAGGAGATCAAGAAGGTCGCCTTCGCGGGCCGCCGCGAGAACGACATCGCCGGTGAACTGTCCGAGCTGCTGAAGCGGTTCGGGCACTCGCAGGTCGACTTCACCGTCGTCGGCTCGGGCCCGAACGGCGCCAACCCGCACCACGAGGCGAGCGACCGCGTCATCCAGGACGGCGACATGGTGGTGCTCGACTTCGGCGGCCTCAAGCACGGCTACGGCTCCGACACCACGCGTACCGTGCACGTCGGCGAGCCGACCGACGAGGAGCGCCGGGTGCACGACATCGTCCGGGAGGCGCAGACCGCGGCCTGTGACGCGGTGCGGCCGGGGATCGCCTGCCAGGACGTCGACCGGGTCGCCCGCAAGATCATCACCGACGCCGGGTACGGCGAGTACTTCATCCACCGCACCGGGCACGGCATCGGCGTCACCACCCACGAACCGCCCTACATGATCGAGGGCGAGGAGCAGGAGCTGGTGCCCGGCATGTGCTTCTCCGTCGAACCCGGCATCTATCTGCCGGGCCGGTTCGGCGTCCGCGTCGAGGACATCGTGACCGTCACCGAGGACGGCGGCCGGCGCCTCAACGCGACGGCGCGCGAGCTGGCGATCGTGGGCTGAGCGGCCATGCCGTCGACCCCGCGGCAGCCCACTGCCGACGCCGTGCGCCGCGTCCTGGAGGCGATGCTTCCGGACGGCGGCGCCCCGCAGACGCGCCCCGTCACCGAGGGCGGCGAGCACTCCACGTGGTGGGTGGGTGAGAAGCACGTGCTGCGCCTCGCCACCGACCCGGTGATGTCCGCGCGGCTGCGGCGCGAGGTGCGCCTGCGTGACCTCGTACGCCACCACGTCCAGGTCGCCGTGCCCGCCTCCGTCGCCACGGGGGAGTGGGCGCCGGGCCTCGCCTGCACGCTCGACAAGCGGCTGCCCGGGGAGTCCGCGGAGGTCAGGGACGTCACCGCGGCGGGCGAGGAGGATCTCGCCGGGCTGCTCGCGGGGCTGCGCGCGGTGCCGGTCGCGCGGACCGGTCCCGTCGGCGTACCGAAGGTGCCGCCGCGCTCGCTGGAGAGCCTGCGCCGCGAGGCCGGCGCCGCGGCCCTGAAGCTGCACGCGGACGGCGAGTTCGAGGCCGAGCGGCTCGATCAGCTCTCCGCGCGGGCCGTCGCGCAACTCGCCCCGCAGTCCGGCACGGTGCTCGTCCACCACGACCTCAAGGGCGAACATCTGACGGTGTCGGCGGACGGCCGGGTGCGCGGTGTCCTCGACTGGGCCGACGCGGTCGTCGGTGATGCCGCGGAGGACATCGCCGGGCTCACCATCGCGGTCGGCGCGCGTGCCGCGGTCCGCTCCGCGACGCTGGCGGGGTACGGACCGCGGTCGTGCCTGCGGGGGCTGTGGCTGGCCCGCTGCGACGTCCTGGTACGGCTCGGGGACCGGTTGTACGGCGCCGACGACAGCCCAGTGGGCCTGCTGCGCGTGCAGGCGGAGCGGGCGTGGGAGGCGATCCTGCTGGAGCTGGTGTCGGAGGGCTGAGCGCCGACCCCCGCCACCCGTTCCTACGGCGCCACGGCGACCACGCAGGACTCCGGCGGGACCGTCAGCACGCCGTCCCTGCCCGGCAGTTCCACCGGCTCCCACGCGGCGAGCAGCCGCGCCACAGGACGTCCCAGCGGGATCGACACCGGGACGTCCGACAGGTTCACCGCCACCCGAAGGTCGCCGCGCCGGTAGGCGATCCACCGCGCCCGCTCGTCGTACGCGACCTTGACCGCCGCCAGATCCGGGTCCCGGAGGTCCGGGCGGGCGCGGCGCAGGGCGATGAGTTCGCGGTACCAGGCGAGCACGCGCGCGTGGTGGCCCGTTTCGCGCTCCTCCCAGTCCAGGCAGGAGCGCTCACGGGTGGCCGCGTCCTGCGGGTCCGGGACGTCCTCCTCGGCCCAGCCGTGCGCCGCGAACTCCCGCCGCCTGCCCTTGCGCACGGCGTCCGCGAGAGCGGCGTCGGTGTGGTCGGTGAAGTACTGCCAGGGCGTGCTCGCGGCCCACTCCTCGCCCATGAACAACATCGGCGTGAAGGGCCCGGTGAGCACGAGCGTCGCCGCGCATGCCAGCAGCCCGGGGCCGACGAGCGCGCCGAGGCGCTCGCCCCGCGCCCGGTTGCCGACCTGGTCGTGGCTCTGCGTGTAGGCGAGCAGCCGGTGCGCGGGGACGGCGGCGCGGTCCAGCGGTCGACCGTGGTGGCGGCCGCGGAACGTCGAGTACGTGCCGTCGTGGAAGAAGCCCTGCGTGAGCGTCTTGGCGAGTGCGGCCATCGGCTGCCGCGCGAAGTCCCCGTAGTAGCCCCGCCGTTCCCCGGTGACGGCCGCGTGCACGGCGTGGTGCACGTCGTCGTTCCACTGCGCGTGCAGCCCGAGCCCGCCCTCGGAGCGCGCGGTGATGACGCGCGGGTCGCCGAGGTCGGACTCGCCGACCAGGAACAGCGGCCGGCCGAGGCCCTCGGCGAGCGCGTCCACGGCCGCCGAGAGCTCCTCCAGGAACGGCAGGGCGCGCCCGTCGTGGAGCTCGTGGATCGCGTCGAGCCGCAGCCCGTCGATCCGGTAGTCGCGCAGCCAGGCGAGCGCGCTGCCGATCAGGTACGCGCGCACCTCGTCGGAGCCGGGCGCGTCCAGGTTCACCGCGCTTCCCCACGGCGTGTGGTGAGTGTCGGTGAAGTACGGGCCGAACGCCGGCAGATGGTTGCCGGAAGGGCCCAGGTGGTTGTGCACGACGTCGAGCACGACCCCGAGGCCGTGCTCGTGCGCGCTGTCGACAAAACGCTTCAGCGCCTCGGGCCCGCCGTACGGTTCGTGCACGGCCCACGGGCCGACCCCGTCGTAGCCCCAGCCGTGCCGCCCCGGCATGGGGCACAGCGGCATCAACTCCACGTGCGTGACGCCCAGGTCGGCGAGGTGGCCGAGCCGTGCCGCGGCGGCGTCGAGCGTGCCCTCCTCCGTGTACGTGCCCACATGGAGCTCGTACAGGACCGCTCCGGGCAGCCCGCGCCCGGGCCGGTCGGAACGCCACGCGTACCGCCTGTGGTCGACGACGGCGCTGAGCCCGTCCGGGCCCTCGGGCTGCCGCCGCGAGCGCGGGTCGGGCAGCACGGGCCCGCCGTCGACCGCGAAGCCGTACCGCGTGCCGTCCGCGGCCTCCGCCTCGCCGGACCACCACCCGTCCCCGCGGTACGGGTCACGCGCCAACGCGTGCGTGGTGCCCTGTTCGTCCTCGGCGCCCCGGATCTCGGTGCCCCGAACCTCGGCGCCCCGAATGTGGAGCGTTACCTGCTCCGCCTGTGGTGCCCACACCTCGAACTGCACGGACCGTTCCCCCTCGTGACCGGATGCCTGCCGACAGTGACGACTGAGTTCCATGGTGCGTCAGTTGTGATCGCCGCGGGGCCGTTTTGCACCGCTGGGGCACGTGTCACACGAACTCGAGGCCCCGTCGGGCGAAGTTGACGCGCTCTCACACGAAGCTGACGCGCTTCCACGCCACCGGGCCCCGCGTGGGCGCCCGGTTTTCTGGACACCTCGGCCTCCGCTGCCCGACAATTCCCTCTGTGACGTCCTCTTTTGAACACCACACACATCCCGCTCGGCTCTCGGACGCCGAGCGGGACCGTGCGCTGAAGGTGCTCAGGGACGGCGTCGCCCTCGGCAGGCTCTCGCACGACACGTTCGTACGCCGCATGGAGCTGGTGTTCACCGCCCGGCGGACCGAGGAGCTCGACCGGCTCACCGCCGATCTGCACCAGGAGAGCCGCTTGTCCCGGGCGCTGTTCGGCGCCGTGGGGGCGGTCTCCGGGTTCACCGAGAAGCTGCGCAGGGCGTGGACCGTGGAGCGGCTGCCGAAGCTCCTCCTGCCGCCGGCCGCCTCCCCGTACCCGCTGCGCATCGGCCGCGACCCGGCGAACGGGCTGCGGCTGAGCCACGACACCGTCTCGCGGGTGCACGCCGAGCTGAGCCGGCAGGCCGGCCTGTGGGTGCTGCGCGACCTCGGCTCCACCAACGGCACGTCGGTGAACGGGCGCAGGGTGATCGGCGCCGCGGTCGTCAAGGGCGGCGATCAGGTCGCCTTCGGGCGCATGGCGTTCCGGCTGTCCGTCGACTGACCCGGGCGCGCGTGTGACCCGTGCGCGTGCTCACCCGCGCGCGTGCCGCACCGCCGCCACCGTCGTCCGCGCCTGATGCTCTATCTGGTGGGCGACGGGCACCCACCGCGCACCGAACCGCTCGGCGTACACCTCGCACCACCGCGTGACAAGGGCGTCGAGGCGGGGCGCCGCCAGGTCGTCGGCCTCCTCCAGGACCCGCAGGAGCATCGCCGCGGCCCGCAGCGGAAGCCGCCGGGCGAACGCGTCGATACTGCCGATGTACGCCATCGTGGCGCCGGGCGGCGGCGGTTGGACCCAGTCGTCCGCGAGCCCCGGCACCAGGCCCAGCGCCCAGCAGGCCGCGCCGAGGAGCGGCCCGCCGGTGTCCGGGAGCCGGGGCATGGCCTCCGCGAGGATCTCCTCCACGAGCCGGGTGTCGCGGCTGAGCCGGGCCGACAGGCGCCCCAGCGCCCGCTCCGGCGCGGGGTGCGGGGCCGGGTCGTCGACCAGGTCGCTGGCCCACATCGGGACCTCCACGATCGCCGTGGAGCCGCCGTAGCGGTGCGCGTGGTGCCACGTCGACAGGCGGGCGTCGTCGGGCAGGCTCGGGAACGCGGCCTGCGCGTCCAGGTCCGGCATCACATGGACGCCGCGCCCCGACGTCGGCCAGCCCGCCGCGTCCGACGCCCCGGTCTCCACCGGTATGTGCAGCTCGGCGGCCGACTTGGCGAAGGGCTCTGCGAGCCCCGGTATGTCCCGCGTCAACTGCACCCAGCTGCCGCCCAGTTCGGTGCCGTGCAGGGACACCTGGAGGTAGGGCCGCACCTCGTCGATCACGCCGACCAGGGTCCTCGTCTCCGGAGGGAGCCGGTCCGGAGGCAGCACGGAAGGCGACCACTCCGGCTGCTCCGCGCCCGTGGGCCTGAAGAAGCCCCGGTGGTAGTCGAGCAGCGAGTGCGGCTCCGGGGCGTTGTGCAGGGCCGCGCCGTCCGGGTCCGCGCACAACAGGAAGTGCCACGACCGGTCGGTCCGCAACTCCCGGTCGAAGAGCGCCTTTTCGGCCAGGTGCAGCGCCGTGGGCCCACCCGTGGGCTCATTGGCGTGCGCCCCCGCCACGATGAGGACGGCGCGCCGGTCGTGCCCGACGGACAGCAGGTGCAGGGGGCGTCCTCCGCGCGACGTGCCGACCTGACGTAGGCGACACAGGTCAGGTCGGTGAGACGCCAGCTCCCGCGCTGACTGGACCAACTCGGCCGAGGTGGGGTACCGCTGCTCCGACAGGTGACTCACCCCCGTTGGTGCTCCCGGCGTCAGCAATCCGCAGTACCCCATGCTCCGCTCCATGTGTCAAGAAGGCCTATACAGCGGCCCCGGGCCGCTCGGCAGGGGAGAGTTCACGCCACCGCGGCCCGGCGCAGGTCAGACCCGTGCGTCACTCTGAGTCACCGCTGTCACTCGTACGGTGGAACGGAGGCTGCGTGACGAAGGCCTCGGTGGTGCGCTGGGAAGAGCCGCGCGCAGCGACCGGTGCGCGCCCCGGTACAGAGTGGAGTCCCGCGGTGCTGTGCCCTTCCGGACCGGTCTCGTATCCCGACGCACCGGGCTCCTACCCCCGCCCGGGGGTCGCGACGCAACTCCCGAGCCTCGCCTCGCCGCGGACCGCCCACGATCCGTTCCCGCTGTACCGCACGCTGCGGGCCACTCACCCGCTGCACCTCGACGAACCGTTCGGCGCGTGGCTCCTCAGCCGCTACGTGGACGTGCGTACGGCGCTCGCCGACCCCCGGCTGGTCGCGCCGCCTCCCGGCCGCACCTTCGCCCACCTGGAAGACGACACGCTCACCGCCCAGCGCGCACTCCTCGCCCCGGCTCTCCAGGGGCGCGCGTTGGCCACCCTGAAGGCGAGCATCGAACGCACCGCCTACGTACTCGCGCGCCGCCTCGCCCGGCGCCACGAGGCCGACCTGGTCGAGGAGTTCTGCCACTGGCTGCCCGCCGCGGCCGTCGTCCGTGCGCTGGGCCTGCCCTACGAGGGCACCGCGCACGTCGCCGCCCTGTGCCGTGCGGGGCTCACCCACCTGGGCGGCGCCCCAGAGGCCCTGGACGCCTTCCTGCGCCCGCAGATCGCCCGCCGCCGCGCGCACCCCAAGGACGACCTCCTGAGTGCCCTGTGCGCCGCGCGGATCGACGGGCGGCCACTGTCCGACGACACGGTCTGCGGGCTCGCCGCGACGCTCCTCGGGGCGGGCGGGGACGCCACCGACCGGGCCCTCGCCGCGCTCCTCGCCAACCTCCTCGACCACCCCGAGCAGTTGGCGCTTGTACGGGCCCGCCCCGAACTCGTCGACGCCGCCTGGGCCGAGTCGCTGCGCCGCGACCCCGCCGCCCACGTCGTCCTGCGTCGGGCCCTCGCGCCCGTCCCGGTGAGCGGCGGCACGATACCGGCGGGCGCCACGGTCGCGTGCCTGGTCGGCGCGGCGGGCAGGGACGCGATCCGGTTCCCCGACCCCGACCGCTACGACCTGTTCCGCGCGGCTCCCGGGCAGCTGGCCCACGGCACCGGGCGGCACCGCTGCCCGGGCGTCCAACTCGCCCGCCTCACCGCCGACGCGGGCCTGCGCGCCCTGCTGACGGAGCTGCCGTCGATGGCCTGGGCGCCGGGCTTCCGACCCGCCTACGAGGGCCTGCTCACCCGCTCTCCCACGGCTCTCCTCGTACGGCTGCAAGGAGGCCGCGCCGAGGCCTGAGGCGTCATGCGAACCTACGTATCCGGGACGCCGCCTTTCGTGGCATCACCGCATGCGTGCACGCACGCGTGCCTCGTTAACGTCGGACGATGCCTGGTACATCGAACAAGACCGGTGGCACGCTCGACGCGTACCGCAAGGTGCTCGCGGCGACGGGACGCCCGCTGCCCGTCGTGTCGTTCCTCGGGCGGCTCCCGGTCGCGGTGATCCAGTTCGGCAGCGTCCTACTGGTGACCCGCACCAGCGGCTCCCTCGCGACCGGTGGCGTCGTCGCCTGCGCCCTCGCGCTCGGCCAGGTGGCCATGGGGCCGTTCGTCGGGCGGCTTGCGGACCGGCGTGGCCAGCGCCCCGTCGTCCTCGTCCTCGCGCTGCTCAACGGGCTCGCGATCGCCGCCTACACGCTGGGCGCCCTCGCCGGCCTGCCGACGGCGGCGCTGATCGCGCTCGGGGTCCTCGCGGGCGCCACCGTCCCCGGAGTCGGTCCTCTCGCGCGTGCGCGTGGGGTCGCGCTCGTGCGCCGTGAGGGCGGCGACGAGCGGGTGGTGAACGCCCTGCTGTCCCTGGAGTCCACCATGGACGAGCTCAGCTTCGTCCTCGGCCCCGCGCTCATCGGGATCGCCTCCGTAGTGGCGCACCCCGCCTACGCGTTCGGCGCGGCCGCGCTCCTCGTCGCGGTCTGCGGAACCGCGTTCGCGCTGCACCCGAGCGCCACGGCGGTGCCGCCCGCCCCGGCGGACACGCGGCCACGCGCGGGTACGGACCGGCCACGGCTGCCGCGCCAGGTCCACGTGGTGCGCGCCGGGCTCGTCCTCCTCGGCATCCTGCTCGGCGGCTGCGGCGCCGGAATCACCGCACTCACCGAGGAGTTGGGACACGGTGACCAGGCCGGGCTCGTCTACGCCGCCATGGGCGTCATGAGCGCCGTCGCCGGCCTGTCCATGGCGGCGGTGCCCGCCCGGTTCACGCTGCGGGCCCGCTGGCGCGTCGCCACCGCGGCCGCCGCCCTCCTGTCGCTCCCGCTCATCGTCACGCATTCCATGACGCTCCTGTACGTCGTGGTGACCGCCTTCGGTGCCCTGTTCGCCCCGAACCTGATCACCGGGTTCGGACTCACCGAACACGCCGTGCCGCGCGAACGGCTCGGCGAGGGCATGACGGCCGCCGTGAGCGCGTTCGTCGGCGGACAGGCCGTCACCCTCGCCGTGGCGGGCCGTCTCGCGCAGACCCACGGGGCCGCTGCCGCCTTCGCGGTGGGCAGTGTGGCCGCCGGGGCCGCCTTCCTCGTCGCGCTGCGCGTACGGCCCCTCCAGGGGCCGGGCGAGACGGCTACGCCGGCCGTTGCAACACCGTGAGGCTGCGGCCCTGCAAGGTGACTCGGTCACCGGCCTGCACCTTCGGGTCCTCGCCTGCCGCAAGACCTTCGGGCAGCGCCGTGTCGACGACGGCGTGCCACTGGCGCCCGTGGTCGACCGGGACCACGAACTCCTGTGGCTGCGGCGAGGCGTTGAACAGCAGCAGGAACGAGTCGTCCTGGATGCGCTCGCCGCGAGCGCCGGGTTCCGAGATCGCGTTGCCGTTGAGGAACACGGACAGGGCGCGGGCCTGCGCCGCACCCCAGTCCCGCTGCGTCATCTCCTCGCCCTCCGGGGTGAACCACGCGATGTCCGACAGGTCGTCGTGCGTGCCCTCGACCGGACGGCCGTGGAAGAAGCGCCGCCTGCGGAACACCGGATGGTCGCTGCGCAGCCGCACCATCGCGCGCGTGAACTCCAGGAACGGATCCGGCGCGTCGTCGGGCCCGGCCCAGCGCACCCACGCCACCTCGTTGTCCTGGCAATAGGCGTTGTTGTTGCCGCCCTGGGTGCGCCCGAACTCGTCGCCGTGGCTGAGCATCGGGACACCCTGCGACAGCATCAACGTAGCGATGAAGTTGCGCATTTGGCGGGCTCGCAGGTCGAGCACCGCCGCGTCGTCGGTCCCGCCCTCGGCGCCGCAGTTCCACGACCGGTTGTGGCTCTCGCCGTCGCGATTGCCCTCCCCGTTGGCGTCGTTGTGCTTGTCGTTGTACGACACCAGGTCGCGCAGGGTGAAACCGTCGTGGCAGGTCACGAAGTTTATGGAGGCGAGCGGGCGGCGTCCGTCGTCCTGGTAGAGATCCGAAGAGCCGGTCAGCCGGCCCGCGAACTCGGCGAGTGTGCGCGGTTCGCCACGCCACAAGTCCCGTACGGTGTCACGGTACTTGCCGTTCCACTCGGTCCACAGGGGCGGAAAATTTCCCACCTGGTAGCCGCCCTCGCCGACGTCCCAGGGCTCCGCGATCAGCTTCACGCGGGAGACCACCGGGTCCTGCTGCACCAGGTCGAAGAACGACGACAGGCGGTCCACTTCGTGGAACTGTCGGGCCAGGGTGGCGGCCAGGTCGAAGCGGAACCCGTCGACGTGCATCTCCTCGACCCAGTAGCGCAGCGAATCCATGATCATCTGGAGTACGTGCGGGGACCGCATCAGGAGCGAGTTGCCCGTCCCCGTGGTGTCCATGTAGTAATGCGGGTCGTCGGTCAACCTGTAGTAGGACGGATTGTCGAGGCCCTTGAAGGACAGTGTCGGACCCAGGTGGTTGCCTTCGGCCGTGTGGTTGTAGACCACGTCCAGAATGACTTCGATTCCGGCCTGGTGCAGCGCCCGCACCGCGGACTTGAACTCCAGTACCTGCTCGCCCCGGTCGCCCCACGACGCGTACATGTTGTGCGGGGCGAAGAAGCCGATCGTGTTGTAGCCCCAGTAGTTGGTCAGCCCCATCTTGGCCAGGCGGTCGTCATTGACGAACTGGTGCACCGGCATCAACTCCAGTGCGGTGACGCCCAGTTCCGTGAGGTGGTCGATGACCGCAGGATGTGCGAGCGCCGCGTACGTGCCGCGCAGCTCCTCCGGCAGCGAAGGGTGCCGCATCGTCAGGCCCTTCACGTGCGCCTCGTAGAGCACCGTCTCGTGGTACTCCGTGCGCGGCAGCCGGTCGTCGCCCCAGTCGAAGTACGGATTGACCACCACCGACGCCATCGTGTGCGGCGCCGAGTCCAGGTCGTTGCGCTCGTCCGGTGCGTCGAACGGGTAGCCGTACACCGACTCGTTCCACTCGATCCGCCCGCTGATGGCGCGCGCGTACGGGTCGAGGAGCAGCTTCGCCGAGTTGCAGCGCAGGCCGCGCGCGGGCTCGTACGGGCCGTGCGCCCGGTACCCGTAGCGCTGCCCCGGCATGATCCCCGGCAGGTATGCGTGCCGCACGAAGGCGTCGGCCTCCCGCAGTTCCACGGCGGTCTCCGAGCCGTCGTCGTGCAACAGGCACAGCTCGACACGGTCGGCGGCCTCCGAGAAGACCGCGAAGTTCGTCCCGGCACCGTCGTACGCGGCACCCAGTGGATACGCCTGTCCAGGCCAGACCTGCATGCTGACGACTCTTCCTTCCCGAACTCTCCACTAAGTAAGAACTCTCCACTACGTAAGAGCACGGGATACCCCAACCACCCGGCGGTCCGGGCGGCATCGGACACTCTCTGCCCGAATGTGAGGCAACCACACGGGAGTTGGAACGCTCTTACCTGACGACCACGTCGGTCCGGCATGCCCTCGACCGGGGCTGCCGGGGAAGTTGGGGGAAGATGTGCGCACAACTGTAAGACGCCATCTCGGGAAGCTGATGGCGGTGGGGGCGCTCGCGATCGCGGGCGTTGCCGTCGCGGTCGGTGTGACACTGCCGGAGGACGGCGGGAACGACATGACCAGGGCGGGGGCCGCACAGCAGGACGCGGTGGCCCCGGAGGGCACCGTGGAGCCCGCGCCTGCACAGGACGCGAAGGGGGTGGGGCGCGATCCGCTCACGGACGCGGAGACGGACCGCGCCGAGAAGCTGGCGACAGCGCCTGCCGCTCTGCGGCTCGACGCGCGGGACGTGGAGGGCGACCGAGGCCCCCAGCACCTGTCGACGAACCTGACAGAGGTCGACCCGGGCCTCAGTGACGCCGCCGCGGGCGAACGCCGCGCCGACGTCGTCTACTACGACTACAAGAGCGACTCCGTCGTCACGAAGACGGTGAACCTCGACACGGGGAAGGTCGAGGACAGCAGGACCGACCAGGGCGTGCAGCCGCCGCCCAGCCAGGGCGAACTCGCGGAGGCGGCACAGCTGTTGATCGCCGACCCGCTGGGCGCCGACCTGAAGGGCGACTACAAGGACGCCACCGGCAAGCAGCTCGCGAAGCCGGACCAGCTGCAGCTGAGCGGCATGGTGTTCCGCAAGAAGACCGTCGCGAACGTCCCCGCAGGACTCAAGGAGTGCGGTGAGCACCGTTGCCTGCGCGTCATCACCAAGGTCGTCAACGGACCGTGGATCGACACCCGCGATCTCATCGTCGACCTGAGCGCCCGCACCGTCTCCCGCCTCGGCTGAGGACTCCGCCGACCTCTCCTCCACGAAGGAGCGCTTCCGTATGCACGTCAACAGAGTTCCGCGCGCCCGCACAAGGCCCGCACTCGCGGTCACGGGTCTCGCGGTCACCGCGCTGCTCGCCGGCCTCTTCGCCACCGCACCGGCCGCCACGGCCGCCCCGCCACAGGCGTCCCAGGCCGCCGCGCCCGCCTGCTCGGACGCGTACCGCATCGAGCAGACCCTCGACGGCGGCACCACCTGGAGCATGTGCTGGCACTACAACACGCTGGCAGGGCTCGTCCTGGACGACGTCAGCTACCAGCCCAAGGGTGAGGCCGCGCCGATCAAGGTCCTGACCAGCGCACGGCTCGCGCAGGTCCACGTCCCCTACGACGACGGGGAGGCCGAGTACGACGACGTCACCGGCACCGACTTCGGGCAGGCACTGCAGAACCTGAAGCCCGCCGAGTGCCCCGGCGGCACCATCAAGACCGTCAAGGTCCCCGACATGGGCAACGTGAAGGGGCTCTGCACCACCACGCGTGCGCGCGGGCACGCGTACCGGCTGAGCGACGACTACTCGACCGGAGGCAGCGGCAAGGTCTACCAGGCCCAGGGCAAGGACCTGCTCGTCTACACGGTCAACAAGGCGTCCTGGTACGAGTACATCACCGAGTGGCGCTTCGCCTCCGACGGCACCATCACGTCCAACATAGGCGCCACCGGCAGCCTCTCCCCGTACGACTACGACGGCACCGACGGCAAGGGCTGGCCCATCGGCAAGGGCGCGAGCGCCTACGCCGAGAGCCACAGCCACAACGTCTTCTGGAGGCTCAACTTCGGCCTGGACGGCTCGCCCAAGGCCAAGGTCGAGCAGTACGACTCCAAGGTGACGCCGCCGCAGGGGGACGGATCACCCACGACGAAGACGACCCGCACCCCCGTCACCAAGGAACTCGCGGGCGACGTAAAGGACATGCGGTGGTGGCGCGTGGTCTCCACCGCCGGCAAGAACAAGGACAACCACCCCAGGTCGTACGAGTTCGTGCCCGGCCGCTCCAACCGGTACCCCGGACGTGCCTTCACCAAGCACGACGTCTACTTCACCGAGTACAAGAAGTGCGAGCAGTACGCGAGCGACAACCCGGCGGCGAACTGCGGAGGCACCAGCGTCAACAAGTGGGTGAACGGCCAGACGCTCAAGCACCCGATCACCTGGGTCAACATCGGGTTCCACCACATCGCCCGTGACGAGGACCAGCAACCCATGCCGGTGCACTGGCAGGGCTTCTCGCTGGCTCCCAGGGACGTGACCGCTATGAATCCGCTCACTCCGGACGACCTCGCGGGGCAGAACGGGGTTCCCCGAAACGGTAGTTGAGAAACCGGCGGCTTCATCCGGCTGCACCGCCACCCGCTCCCGGAGTACCCTTCCTTGATCGTTGCTGGGAGCTGTGCTCTACACGTTCGGGCACGACAAACGCGGGGGAGCGGAAGGCGGTGCGGAGCGGGTGAGCTCGGGAGGGCTGGAGCTGCCCCCTGGTGACGACGGTCACGAGGGCCAGGACAGCCAGGAGGCAACCTCCACGGAGATCCCGCCCGGAGCGGTGTCGCTGGCCATGGACGTCGCGTCCCAGATCGGACCGGAGCTGGACTGGGGCGCCGACGCCTGGCGCGAGGTCCGTACGCGCGCGCAACGCGCGGGGCGGGCCTATATCTGGCTGAACCTGGTGGAGCAGCGGCTGCGCGCCGTCGTCGCCGCCGTGCTCCGCCCCATCTACGTGCCCGTGCACGGTGAGGACTGGGTGGTCGCCGCGGCGGGGCCCGCCGGGCAGGAGTGGGTGCAGCGGGCCGTCGCCGTCCGCGAGGTCAGCCGCCGCAAGGGGTATCTCCTCGACCCGGCGGACGACAACGTGCTGTCGTTCCTGACCCTGCCGCAGCTGCGCGAGCTGATGGTGCAGCACTGGCCGTGCTTCGAGCCGTACTTCGACGACCGCCGCGACGTCGAGCTCGCGCTGGACGAGCTGGAGGTCACGCGCAATGTGGTCTCCCGCAACCGCGCCCTCTCGGAGACGGTGCTCGCCCAGGCCGAGCGAGCCTCCTCCCGCCTCCTGGACATACTCGGCGCCGGCTCCGACGTCCCCTCGGCCCGCCGGCTGCCCGTCGACGCCGTCGAGGACCTGGTCGGCGACCGGTACGCGGACGTGGTGGGGGTGCACCCGGACCGGGTCAGGCTGCTGCGCCAGTTCCCCGCCGAGGACCTCTTCGGCGGGGCGCGGCGCCTGGACGCCATCGGGATAGGGCTCAACCTGCTCGCGCAGAACTTCTCGGGCCGCCGCCTGGTCCGCCTCGCCGAGTCTGGCTGCCGGATACGGCTCCTCTTCCTCAACCCGGCGTCCAGTGCGGTCAAACGGCGCGAAAGGGAACTCGGGCTCAAACGGGGCGAGTTGAGCCGCTCCGTCGAGATGAACATCATGCACATGCGCCGGGTGCGGGACCGCCTCAAGGACCCCGGCGCCTTCGAGGTCTGCGTCTTCGACGAGACGCCGCGCTTCAACGCGTATCTCGTCGACGGTGACGGATCGGACGGCATCGCGGTCGTCCAGTCGTATCTGCGCAGGACGCGGGGGATGGAGGCACCGGTCCTCGTGCTGCGTGGCGGGGGCCGCGTCGTGAAGGCGAGCGCGTCGACGGACACGGGGGAGAACGGCCTTTTCGTGACGTACCGCGACGAATTCGAGCAGGCCTGGGCGGACGCGCGACCGGTGTCGTAGCGGCCCCGGCCGGGCCCTGCCGGGTGCCCGGCGGGATTGTCAGTGGGGCGTGCGAAGGTGGTGGTCACTGGGGGAACGCACCACGAGAAGGGGGCTGTCATGGCCTGGCACCGCGAGCTGCTGATCGGCTTCGACCTGGAGACGACCGGGACTGATCCGCGCGATGCGCGCATCGTCACCGCCGCCGTCATAGAGGTGAAGGACGGCGCGGTCCTCGGCCACCGGCAATGGCTGGCCGACCCCGGAGTGCCGATCCCCGAAGAAGCGATCGCGGTGCACGGCGTCACCAACGAACGGGCGGCCGCCGAGGGCGAGCCCGCCGACCGGGTCGCCGACGCCCTCGCCGGGATACTGGTCGACCACTGGCGCGCGGGCGTCCCCGTGGTGGCGTACAACGCGACGTTCGACCTCACCCTGCTCTCCGCCGAACTCGCCAGGCACGGGCTGCCGTCCCTGCGGGAGCGCCTCGCGGGAGCGGAGCCGGGCCCGGTCGTCGACCCGTACACGATCGACCGCACCGTCGACCGCTACCGAAGGGGCAAGCGCAACCTCGAAGCGGTCTGCACCGAGTACGGCGTCCCGCTCGACGCCGCGCACGACGCCTCGGCGGACGCGTTGGCCGCGGCGTTGCTCGCCCGCGCGATAGGCGAGCGCCACGCGAAGGTCGCGCAGCTCGGGGTGGCGGAGCTGCATCGCAGACAGGTGGAGTGGTTCGCCGAGTCGGCGGCCGACTTCCAGAACTTCCTCCGCCGCAAGGGCAATCCGGACGCGGTGGTCGACACGGTGTGGCCGATGCGCACCTCAAGCCCGTCCGGCGATTGAGGACTGGGGGTCCGGGGGCAAAGCCCCCGAGCCTGCCGCAGGCACGACGACCTCAGAGCCGCCCTCAGAACGGATACCACCGCACCGCCGCGTCCCCGTCCCGGAGCGACCCGACCCTCCGCCGAAACTCCACCAACGCCTTCGGGTTGGCCGCCGCATGCTGCGCAACCCACGCACAGGACGCCGTCTCCCGCGCCCCCCTCAGCACCGCACACCCCTCCCACTCCCGCACATCCCACCCGTACGCGGAAACGAACCCGTCATACGCCGCCGCAGGCAACCCGTACCGGTCCCGGGACAGGGCCATGACGACCAGATCGTGCTCCCGCAGATCGGAGGAGAACGTCTCGAGATCGACGAGTACGGGCCCCTCGGGCCCGATGTGCACATTGCGCGGCAGGGCATCACCGTGGATCGGCCCGGCCGGCAGCCGCGGGGTCAACGCCGCGGCGGCGGCTGCGAACCCGTCCCGCCGCTCGCGCAGATAGTCCGCGTCGGCCGGGTCGATCGCGTCGCCCGCGAGCCGCAGCCAGCGCTCGACCCCGCTGAGCAACTCCCGCCGCGGCAGCTCGAAACCGGTCGGCGCAGGCAGCGCGTGCACGAGCTTGATCAGCTCCGCCAGATCGCGCGGCTCGGCCGGGCGGACCGCCGCCGGGATGCGGTGCCACACGGTCACCGGATGCCCGTCCACGACGAGCGCCTCGTCCTTCGCGGCGCGCACCGCGGGGACGTCGTGCGCCGCGAGGTAGGAGGCGATGGCCAGTTCGCGGCGGGCGCGGTCGAGCAGTTCGGCGCCGCCGTGCTCGGCGCTGCGCCCGATCTTGACGACGAGGTCGCCGACGCCGAACACCGCGTTCTCCCCGAACGCCAGCAACTCCGCGGCACCCACCGCACCCGCGGCACCCGCACCGAGCCCACCCTCAGCTCCCGCCGCCCCGGCACTACCGTCCAAAACATCCGCCCGTGCCAGCACTTCCCGTGCCCGTGCCTCGTCCATGCTGTGCCTCCTGCGGCCCCGCGGCCCTGCGTCTCACCTGGTACGGGGTCAGTCTCGCACCCGGCATTACCGGGCATTACCCGACAGTGCCCGCTAACCAATTGCACGAGACGTCTCGTCTCGTTTACGCTGGGGTCATGACGAACCCGAACCACGGCAAACGTGCCCACATCGCCATGTTCTCCATCGCCGCCCACGGGCACGTGAACCCGAGCCTCGAAGTGATCCGGGAGCTCGTCGCCCGTGGGCACCGCGTCACGTACGCGATCCCGCACCTGTTCGAGGAGAAGATCGCCGAGACCGGCGCCGAGCCGGTCCTCTACCGCACCACGCTCCCCGGCCCGGACGACGACCCGGCGGCGTGGGGGACGACGCTGCTCGACAACGTGGAGCCGTTCCTGGACGACGCGATCCAGACCCTCCCGCAGCTCATCGAGGCCTACGAGGGGGAGGGCGGGGTCGGCGTCCCCGACCTCGTCATCCACGACATCACCTCGTACCCGGCGGGCGTCCTCGCCCACCGCTGGGGTGTGCCCGCGGTGACGCTCTCGCCGAACCTCGTCGCCTGGGAGGGGTACAAGGAGGAGGTCGCGCTGCCGATGTGGGAGGAGCCCCGGAAGACGCCGCGCGGGAAGGCCTACTACGAGAAGTTCGACGCGTGGCTCAAGGAGTCCGGCGTACCGAGGACCGCCGACGAATTCTGGGGTGTCTACGACCGCACCCTCGTCCTCATGCCGAAGGCCCTCCAGCCGAATGCCGACCGGGTCGACGAGAAGAAGAACATTTTCGTCGGCGCCTGCCAGGGCGACCGGTCCGCGCAGGGCGACTGGGAGCGCCCCGCCGACGCCGAGCACGTGCTGCTCGTGTCGCTCGGCTCGTCGTTCACCAAGCAGCCCGATTTCTACCGGGAATGCGTGAAGGCGTTCGGTGATCTGCCGGGCTGGCACGTCGTGCTCCAGGTCGGCAAGCACGTCACCGCCGAGGACCTCGGGGCGGTCCCCGGCAACGTAGAGGTGTGTCAGTGGGCGCCGCAGTTGGCGATCCTCAAGAAGGCGGACGCCTTCATCACGCACGCCGGCGCGGGCGGCAGCCAGGAGGGCCTGGCCACCGCGACGCCGATGGTCGCCGTGCCGCAGGCCGTCGACCAGTTCGGCAACGCCGACATGCTCCAGGGGCTCGGCGTCGCCCGGCACGTACCCATGGAGGAGGCGAACGCGGAGACGCTCCGGGAGGCCGTCCTCGCGCTGGTCGACGACCCGGAGGTGGCGCGCCGCTTCGCCGCCGTTCAGCAGGACATGACCAAGGAGGGTGGAACGAGGCAGGCGGCCGACCTCATCGAGGCCGCCCTGTAGACGCGATTTTTCGCGAAACGGTTCCACTGTTCCGTAAGAAGTGTGTGCCTAACAGATAACGAAATTGACTCGTCTGTGATGTACGACCAATACCTCTCAATAAAGGTTGCGTTCGTACGTTCTTGAACTTGGGGAGAACTGATTCTTACTGTGAGGTGAACCTACTTTTGAACACAGAAAGCTGGCGTGCCTCATGCCCCGAGACATACCGTCGTTGCCCGAAGTGCGGCGTCTCACCCAGAAAAAGCGCGACGCGTGGTGGACCGTGCTGCTCGTCGACCCGATGGCCACACCTCTCGTCCGGGTCACGGCGCGCTGGACGCGCATCACCCCGAACCAGATCACCTGGGGAGCCCTGATCCTGGGGCTCGGCGCGGCCGGCTGTTTCGCGATGGGGGACTGGCGCTGGCTGATCGCCGGAGCCGTCATCTACCACCTGAGCTTCGTGCTCGACTGCATGGACGGCAAGGTCGCGCGGCTGACCGGGCAGGGCTCCGTGTTCGGCGCCTGGCTCGACTACATCTTCGACCGCGTCCGCGTCATGGCCTGCGCCGTGGCGCTGATGGGCGGCCAGTTCCAGCGCACCGGTGACCTGATCTACATCTGGCTCGCCGTGGCCGTCGTCTTCCTCGACGGGCTGCGCTACATCAACTCGCTGGAGATCTTCAAGACCCGGCACTCGATGCGCAAGCAGATCAAGGCCCGTATGCGGGCGGCCCGCCGCGCGCAGAACGCGGAGCGCATCGCGTTCATGGAGGACCTGCTGCGGGCCAACCCGTCCGCGGACATGGAGCAGGACCTGAACGGCGCGGCCGCCTCGCAAGCCGCTTCCGACGCCGCCGCCGATGAGGCATCCGACGACGCCTCCGACGACGAGGTGACCGAGCAGGCGGAAACCTTCGGCCCGGCCCCGCGGCCCAAGGTCGTCGACCTGCACCAGGAGTTCCGCAGCCGCTTCCCGGTCTATCTGCGTTTCCGGGCCTTCATGCTGCGCCACCGGATCCGTACGCACCTGGTGAGCGGCATCGAGTTCCAGATGGCCGTCTTCATTGTCGGGCCGCTGATCGACCAGGTGCTCGGGGCGACCATCGTGGCCGGCGCGCTGCTGCTCGTCTTCGAACTCGCCATCGTCTACAAGCTGTTGCTGTCCACGCGCGACTTCGGCCGCACGCTGGAGGCCTTCGAGAAGGACGACCTCGAGCGGGACGGCATCGAGGAAAACGGCACCCAGCGGGCCGGTGTCGACGACAACGATGTCGACGAGAAGAGCCTGTCCACCGTCGCGTAACGCGAGCGGTGAACAGGCCGTGGGCCCGAGGGGCCGGGCGCGATGTCAGACGCGTACCTCCTCGCCGCCCTCGCGCGGGACCGGGGCGGGCTCGATGCCCGCCTCGTCGTGCGTCAGGTCCGGCAGCCGGTGCAGCCATTTCGGCAGATACCAGTTGCGCTCCCCGAGGAGCGCCATCACGGCCGGGAGCAGCACACCGCGGATGACGGTCGCGTCGATGAGGATGGCGGCCGCGAGGCCCACGCCCATCTGCTTCATGGACTGCATGGACAGCGTTCCGAAGATGCTGAACACGGCGACCATGATGACGGCCGCGCTGGTGACCACGCCCGCGGTGGTGACGACGCCCTGCCGGATCGCATCGAGGTTCGTACGCCCCTGAAGGCGCGCCTCCTTGATCCGGGACACCACGAACACGTGGTAGTCCATCGACAGGCCGAACAGGATGACGAACAGGAACAGCGGCAGCCACGTGATGATGGCGCCCACGCCCTCCGCGCCGACGAGCGAGGCTCCCCAGCCGTGCTGGAAGATGGCGACGAGGACCCCGTAGGCGGCGCCCACCGACAGCAGGTTGAGCACGATCGACGTGATCGCGACCGTCAGTGAGCGGAACGAGAGCAGCATCAGCAGGAACGCGAACGCGACGACGAACGCGAAGACCGGGACGACGGAACCGACGATCTGGTCGTTGAAGTCCTTCGACCCCGCGACCTGCCCGGTGATCGGCGCCTCGACGCCGCCGACCTTGTCGAACGTGTCGGGCCGCACCTCGTCGCGCAGCAGCGCCAGGCTCTTCTCGGCCTTGTCCTGATCGGATCCGCCCACGAGCGGTACGTCGACGATCGCCACGTTCCCGTCCCGGTGCACGGTGACCTCGACAGGGCCGCGCGAGGCGCCCGAACTCACGGCCCGCGCACGGAAGTCGGCGAGGGCGGCGCGCACATCGGCGGCGTTGATGTCGTCGGCCTTCACGACCACCTCGGCCGGGTCCGAGCCGCCGGGGAACGCCGCGTTGACCCGGTCGTACGTCGCCACGATCGGCAGCGAGTCGCCGAACTCCTGGTCCAGGGTGAGGTTCTGGGTCTTCATGCCGAGCGCGGGCGCGGCGATCGCGAGCAGCGCGCCGACCGCGACGGCGACGGAGACGGCGGGCCGCGCCAGGACGACGGTCAGCACCCGGCTCCAGAAGCGGCTGCCCGAACCGCCTTCACCGTTACCGGCGCCCCGCCGCTTCGTCGGGTGCAGGAACGGGATCCGCCCCTTCTCCACCCGGTGCCCGAGCAGCGAGAGCAGCGCCGGGAGCACGGTCACGGAGCCCACCATCGCGACCGCGACCACCATCAGCGAGGCGAGTCCCATCGCCTGGAACTCGGCGAGCCCGGTGAACATCATGCCCGCCATCGCCACGCACACCGTGACCCCGGAGACGATGATCGCCCGGCCGCTGGTGGCCGCCGCCACCCGCAGTGCCGTCTGCGGATCGTGCCCCTTCATCCGCTCCTCGCGCTCGCGCCGCAGATAGAACAGGCAGTAGTCGACGCCGACCGCGAGGCCCACGAGCAGCATCACCGAGTTGGCGGTCTCGCTCATCGGCTGCAGATGGCTGACGAGGCCCATCAGGCCCATCGTCGCCATGATCGCCGTGACGGCGAGCGCCACCGGCAGCAGCGCCGCGACGAGCGCGCCGAACGCGATCAGCAGGATGCCGAGCGCCACCGGCACCGCCGAGTACTCGGCCTTCTGGAAGTCGTCGCCGAACGCGTCGTCGAACGTCTTGTTCATGCTCGCGGCGCCGATCTCCTCGATCCGCAGCGCGTCATGATCGTCCGCGACCCCCGCGACGGCCTTCTGGACCGGTTCGACCCGGTCGGCCGCGGTGTCGGGGTCGCCCCGCATGTCGAACTGGACGAGCGCGGCGCGGCCGTCCTTCGAGATCGTCCGGGTGTCGGCGGCGTACGGCGAGCGCACGGCGGTCGCCTCGCCCGTGCCCTCGACGGCCTTCACCACGTCGGCGACCGCTGCCCTGAACTCCGGCGCAGTGGCCCGCAATGCCCCGTTTTTGCTCTGTACGAGCACGGTCTCGCCCGCCGGTTCGTCGACACCCGCGTCGTCGATGATGCGCGCGGCCTGGCTCGTCTCGCCCTTGAGCTGGTCGTCCTCCGAGACGTCCACCCGCCCCGTGACGGACCCGAGGCCCATCGCCACCACGACGAAGAGCACCCAGATCCCCACCGCCGCCCACCTGTGCCGGGCGCTCCATCCGCCCGCCCTGGCCGCGAATCCCCGCACCCGGCGCTCCGGCCGTACCCCGTTCCCTGCCATCAGGTCACCTCCAAAAACGAAGGTATGGGCGGGATGAGGCAGGTACGTCGTGCTGTTCGGTGAGGTGCCGCGGGCGGAGGTCCGCGCGGAGGATGACCCGAGTCCCCTACATCTATCGGGGGTTGAGGCACCGAGGTATGAACCGGTGGACCTTGATCCGAACCTCCGGGAACCGCCCGATTTGTTATTACGAAACCTTGTTGAGCACGTCACAGGTTCATGTAGGTCTTGATCTGATCGCGTCAATCGGTCAGGGTTTCGTCTCAACCCCCGGACATCTTCCGGAGTTTGACAACCTTCGCGAAGGTTCGTCCTGGGGCGCTGGCATTCCCCCCACACACCACTGAGGAGATCCCTCTTCATGGCAACAAACCAGCATGCGCGCACGATGAAGCTCACCGCGGCGATAGCCACGGCGGCGACAGCAGTGGGCGTCACCATGTTCGGCGGCTTCTCCGCCACCGCGGCCCCCGCCGAGGGCAAGGTCTACGGTCAGGACGCCAAGGGCGCCGTGGCCGGCAGCTACATCGTGCTGCTCGACCAGAAGGCGAACGCCGCCGCGAAGAAGGACCTGGCCAAGGAGTACGGCGGCACGCTCAAGCGGAACTACGGCTCCGCCGTCAACGGCTTCTCGGCGAGAGGCCTCTCGGACACCGAGGCGAAGCGGCTCGCGGCCGACGGCTCCGTGTCGAAGGTCGTCCAGAACAAGAAGTTCCACATCGACGCCACCCAGGACAACCCGCCGTCGTGGGGCCTGGACCGCATCGACCAGGCGGACACCGCGGGCGACAGCAAGTACACGTACCCGGACAGCGCCGGCGAGGGCGCGACCGCGTACGTCATCGACACCGGGGTCCGGATCAGCCACAAGGACTTCGGTGGCCGCGCCTCCTCCGGCTTCGACGCCGTCGACAACGACGACAGCGCCGACGACGGCAACGGGCACGGTACGCACGTCGCCGGCACCATCGCCGGTGAGGCGCACGGTGTCGCCAAGAAGGCGAAGATCGTCGCCGTCCGCGTCCTCGACGACGAGGGCTCCGGCACCACGGAGCAGGTCGTCGCGGGCATCGACTGGGTGACCGAGAACCACGAGGGCCCCTCCGTCGCCAACATGTCGCTCGGCGGCGGCGTGGACGAGGCGCTCGACGCGGCGGTCAAGAAGTCCATCGACTCCGGTGTCACCTACGCGGTGGCGGCGGGCAACGAGTCGGCGGACGCCTCGCAGTCCAGCCCCGCCCGGGTCCCGGAGGCCATCACGGTCGCCTCCTCCACGAAGGACGACGAGCAGTCGGACTTCTCCAACTACGGCTCCGTCGTCGACATCTACGCGCCTGGATCGGACATCACGTCCGACTGGAACACGGACGACGACGCCACCAACACCATCTCCGGTACGTCGATGGCGACACCGCACGTCGTCGGCGCGGCGGCCGTCTACCTGGCGGGCCACAAGGACGCGGCCCCGGCCGACGTCTCCAAGGCGCTCACCGACGGGGCCACCCCCGACGCCATCAAGAACGCGTCGGACGGCACCGCGAACAAGCTCCTGAAGGTCGTCGAGTAAACGTTTCGGCTCGATGACCGGCGGCCGCCGTGCCCACCCCCACGGGGAACGGCGGCCGCCTTATCGTGTGCCCATGACTCAGGTGACCGAGGGCTACGCGGCGCTGTTGCGCGGCATCAACGTGGGCGGCAACAAGAAGGTGCCGATGGCCGGTCTTCGGCCGGTCGTCGAGGGCCTGGGCCTGACCGACGTACGCACGTACCTCCAGAGCGGCAACGTCGCCTTCACCGTGCCGTCCGGCGGCCACGACGCGTCGGAGGAGTCGCTCGCGGCCGCGATCACCAAGGCGATCGAGGCCGAATTCGGCTTCCCCGTCGACGTCCTCGTGCGCGGCCACGGCTACCTGAAGGCGGTCATGGCGGACTGCCCGTTCCCGGCCGCCGACCTTGAGGCCAAGCAGCTGCACGTCACGTACTTCTCGGAGCCGGTGACCACCGACCGGTTCGCCGCCGTGGACCCGGCCGCGTTCGCCCCCGAGGAGTTCCGCCTCGGCGACCGCGCGCTCTACCTCTACGCGCCCCAGGGCCTGGGCGTCTCGAAGCTGGGGGCCCAGCTGTCCCGCCCGGCGCTCAACAAGGGCCTCATCGCGACGAGCCGCAACTGGAACACCGTGACGAAACTGGTGGAACTCACCGCCCCACGGTGACCGCGTCCGTGAAAGGGTCGGCGCATGCGCTACATCATCATCGGAGCAGGAGCGGTCGGCGGCGTCATCGGGGGACGGCTCGCGCAGTCCGGGCACGGTGACGTCGTGCTCGTCGCGCGCGGCAGCCAGTACGAGGCACTGCGCGACAAGGGGCTGCGCGTCGAGACTCCCGACGGGCCGCACACCCATCAACTCCCGGTCGTGGCAGGCCCGGAGGCGCTCGGCACGCTGCGCGCCGACGACGTGCTGATCCTCGCCGTGAAGACCCAGGACAGCGCGGCGGCGCTCGCCGCGTGGGGCCCGCGCCCCGTCGAGGGCGGCGGCACGGCGGCGCTGCGGTTGCCGCTGGTCTGCGCGCAGAACGGCGTGGAGAGCGAGCGGCTCGCCCTGCGCACCTTCCAGCGCGTCTACGGGATGTGCGTCTGGCTGCCCGCCACGTTCGTCGAGCCGGGCGTCGTCCGCGCCCAGGGCGCCCCGCTCTCCGGCATGCTGCACCTCGGCCGCTACCCGTCGGGCCGCGACGAGACGGCCCACATGATCTCCGAGGACCTGGAGAAGGGGCTGTTGGAGGCGCCGGTCGTCGACGACGTCATGCGCTGGAAGTACGCCAAACTCCTTTCCAACCTGGCCAATTCGATCGAGGCGGTCTCCGGCGTGCTCGCCGGCGAGGAGAGCATCGCCCTGTTCCGCCGGGCGCGCGCCGAGGGCGAGGCGGTGCTCGACGCCGCGGGGATCGCGTACGCGTCGCAGGACGAGGAGAAGGCCACCCGCGCCGACAAGATCACCTTCGAACCCTTCGACAGCTCCCCGCGCGGCGGCGGCTCCTCCTGGCAGTCCCTCCAGCGCGGCGCGGGCAGCATCGAGGCCGACTACCTCAACGGCGAGATCGCCCTGCTCGGCCGCCTGCACGGGGTGGCGACGCCGGTCAACGACGTCCTCCAGGAACTCGCCGACGAGGCGGCGCGCGAAGGTCGTTCGGCCGGGGAGACGAGCGTGGCGGACCTGGTCGCGGCGGTGGACGCGCGCTGCGCCTCGTAACCCTGTCGCGTTTGTTCAAGAGGCGCGGGTACCGGTCGCCGTAGCGTCATCGGCATGAACGAACTCCGCATGGACACCGTGTACCCGTACCTCACCGAAAGCGCCGCCGAAGCCGCCCGCGTCGCGGCAGGCGTCAAGCCCGACCGGCTCGGCGCGGCCTCGGGCTGCGGCGACTGGGACGTGCGGACGCTCGTGAACCACTGGACCGTCTACACCTCGCACGGCATGCAACACCGGGCGCTGCGCACCCAGTTGCCCGAGGAGGCGACCGCGCGCGACATCACGTCCGAGGAGGACTGGGCCGCGACGTACACCGCCGACCTCGACCGGGCGGTCGACGCCTGGGCCGAACCGGCCGTCTGGGAGGGCGAGATCGACCTCGGCTTCGCCCAGCAGCCCGCCCCTGAGGTCGCCGCCCTCCTGTGGGCCGAACTCGTCCTGCACGGCTGGGACGTGGCCCGCGCCACCGGCCAGGAGTTCCGGGTCTCGGACGGTGCGGCGGCGCTGCTGCTCCAAGTCGTGGCGTCGAACGCCGAGTTGTACCGCCAGTACGAGGGCTTCGCCGCCCCCGTCGACGTACCGGACGACGCGCCGGTCTACGCGCGGGCCCTGGCCCTCAGCGGCCGTGACCCGCGCTGACCGCACGGCGGCTCACTCGCCGCGCCACTCGCCACCCCGCCGTGCCCACCGCACGGCGGGCCCGACCCCCAGTCCCGCCACCACGAACAGCGCCCCGAGCGCGGCCCAGCCCGCCGTCCCGTACCGGATCGCGGTGACCGTCACCAGGGCCGGCGCCGCCATCGAGGCCGCGGCCTGGCCGGAGTTGAAGACGCCCTGGTAGACGCCGTGTGCGCGGGAGTCCGCAAGGCCGTAGCCGACGGTCCAGCCGCCCGCGGCCTGCAACACCTCGGCGAGCACCTGCACCACGGCCCCGACGACCAGGACCGTCAACGCCCCCAGCGGCGAGATCCCGGCGGAGCAGGCGAAGATCGCGCAGGACAGCGCGAGAAGCAGCCCCGAGCGGCGCATCGCCTTCACCGCGCCGGGAAGATCCTCGACACCCCGCGTCGCGCGCACCTGAAGCAGCGCCACCAGCACACAGTTGAGCACCATGACGAGCGCCGCCGTCCACCGCGGCGCCTCGGTGTGCTGCGCGATCCACAGCGGCAGGCCCACCTCCAACAGGGCGTATTGCAGGGCCAGTACGGCGTTGAGGAAGGTCACTGCCAGGAACGGCAGATCGCGCACGGCCCGCCACCGGCTCTCGGCCGGGGTGTCCGCCACGGGCCGCCGCCCCGCGCCGCCCGGCAGCCGGTGCACCATCAGAGCCGAGGCCACGAACGCCGCCGCGTCGACGAGGATCAGGGCCGTGTAGCCGGACCGGCTGTCGAGCTGCAACGCGAGCGCCCCGAACGCGCCGCCCACGCCCATCCCCACATTGGTGACCATCCGCAGATGCGCCCGGCCCTCCACCCGCTGCCCTATCGGCAGCACATCCGCGTACAGCGCGTTGCGCACACCCATGCTGCCCTGGCTCAGCGTGGCGTAACAGATCGCCGTGATCAGGAACGAGACGTACGAGTCGATGAGCGTGTACGCCACGAGCCCCACGCCGCACCCGACCCACAGCCCGGTCAGCACGGGCCGCCGCCCCCACCGGTCCGAGGCCCGCCCGGCCGGCACCCCCGCCGCGAGCCCGAACACCCCGGCCACCGTGAGGCCGACGCCCACGGAGGTGGCGCTCAGGCCCACGAACCGGGTGAAGTACAGGACGCTGACCGGGAAGAAGAGCCCGCGCCCGAACGCGTTGAGGAGCGTGAGCAGGGACAGCCGGCGCAGCACCGGGACGGTGGGCAGCATGCCGCCGTAACGGGTGGTGGGAGGCGTGGGCCGGGGCGGCGAAGTGGTCATGGACACAGCGAAGCCGGGTTCCGCGCCGTACGGAAAACCTTTAGCGTGCGGCTAAAGCATCAGGATCCGGGGGAGCGTCGTGATCGAGTTCCGGTTCGTCGTCGGCGACCTGGCCCGTACGTCCTTCGCGTACTCGCCCCTCCAGGAGGCGGTGTACTCGCTGCGCTGCTGGCGCGACCCCGCCCGCTATCCGCACCAGCGGCCGTGGCTGCGCCGCATGGCCCCCGCCTTCCGGCGCCTCGACACCGAACTGCTCGTCGCGCTCGTCGCACCCCACCTGTGGCTCCCGGACTTCCTCACCCCGCGCCCGAGCCGCCCGCGCCCGGCGTTCGCGGCGCAGCTCGCCGAGATCCGCGGCGTGCCGCCCGAGACCGTCGGACCCGACTTCACCACCGCCTACGACACGGCGGCGGACCGGCTGCCGCCCGTGCTGCGCGCGGGGCTCGCCGACCCGGCCGCGTTCCGCCACCGCATCGCCGACGAGCTGGAGGCCTACTGGCACGCATGCCTCGCCCCCGACTGGTGGCCCCGCGTGCAGTCCGTTCTGGAAGCCGATCTCACGTACCGCGGCAAGGTGCTCGCGGACGCCGGCGTGGGCGGCCTGTTCACCAGCCTCGACCGGCGGCTGTCCTGGGACGGCGACGTGCTCACCATCGTGCAGCGCGACAGCCTCCGCACCTGGCGCGGGGCCGACATCCCGATCGAGGGCCGCGGGCTCGTCCTCGTCCCCACCCTCTTCTGCCACGGCGCCCACACCATGCTCGACCCCACACTGCCGCCGCTGCTCGCCTATCCGGCCCGTGGCCGCGCCACCATCTCCGAGACCCCGCCCCCGGCGACGGGCGAGGCCCTGACCCGGCTGCTCGGCGCGGCCCGGGCCCGCATCCTGCGGCTCCTCGCGGAGCCCGCGTCGACAACGGAACTCGCCCACCGCCTCGCCGTCACCCCGGGCGCGGTCAGCCAGCATCTGTCGATCCTGTACGACGCGGGGCTGCTGGCGCGGACGCGCAGTGGGCGGAGTGTGCGGTATGTGCGCAGTGAGTTGGGGGAGCGGTTGTGCGGGTGAGACGCGGGCGGTCAGGTCCCCCGAGGGGTGACTCTCAGGCCCCGACCGCCAACAACTCCGGTACCAGCGACGCCTCGTAACGAACCATCAGGACACGCGCCACCTCGGGCGCGGCGCCGAGGACTTCGGCCAGGACGTCCGCGTCCGCCGCCCCCGCCGCGATCCGGTCCGGCAGGCGGCCCGGCGCGAGCACGTACGGGGCGACCGCGACGCGTTCGCAGCCGAGCGCCCGTAGTTCGCGCACGACGTCCTGCGTGCGCGGAAGGGATGCGGAGGCGAACGCAGGCCGCACGGCGCACCAACCGGTGTGCCGCCACTCCCGCGCGATTTCAGCGATCACTGCGATCGCCTCCGGGTCGGATGAGCCCGCCGAGGCCAGGACGACCCCGGTCGTGGGCTTGTCGGCGGGGGTCAACCCCGCCTCGTACAGGCGTCGTTCGAGGGCCGAGACCAGCAGCGGGTCGGGGCCCAGGACCTCCGCCTGGTGGATGCGCATCCCGGGCGGCGCCGTGCGCAGCACCGCCGGGATGTCCGCCTTCGCGTGGAAGGCGCGGGTGAGGAGCAGGGGGAGCGCCACCACGTCCCGTACACCCTCCGCCGCCAGCGACGTCAACACCCCGTGCACGGAAGGGACGTTGAAGTCGAGGAACGCCGTCTCCACCCGCACGCCGGGGTGCTGCGTCCGCACCTCGCCCACGAGGGCGTGCACGGTCGCGGCATGGCGCGGGTCGCGGCTGCCGTGGGCTATGACGAGGAGGGCGGGTGTGTGGGACATGGTTCGCTCAGTTCTTCACCAGGGTTCCGGGAGGCGGGCTCAGAAGTCCCAACCCTCGTCGTCGACAAGCGCCTTGGGGTCCTCGGCCGAGGCGAAGGACTCGCCGGCCATGCCCGCCGCGAGCGTCGTGCCGTCCGACGGGTCGACCAGCAGGAACGAGCCCGTGCGGCGCGAGTCCGCGTAGGAGTCGATGGCGAGCGCCTCGGCGATCCGCACCTTCACCCGGCCGATGTCGTTGGCGACGAGCTGACCGGGCTCGGGGTGCTGGGAGAGGTCGTCGAGCGTGAGCCGCGACGGGATCTCCTTGACGATCGCCTTGACCGTACGGGTGGTGTGCTTGAGCAGCACCCGCTGGCCGACGACGAGCGGGGTGTCCGCCACGTGGCACACCGTCGCCTCGATGTCCTGCGAGGTGGCGGGCGCGTCGTGGCTCGGCACGATCAGGTCGCCGCGCGAGATGTCGATGTCGTCCTCCAGGAGGAGGGTGACGGACTGCGGCGTCCAGGCGACGTCAACGGCCGTGCCCAGCAGGTCGATTCCGGTGACCTTCGACGTGCGGCCCGAGGGCAGCACGGTGACGGACTCGCCGACGCGGAAGGTGCCGGCCGCGATCTGCCCCGCGTAACCCCGGTAGTCCGGGTGCTCCGCGGTCTGCGGACGGATCACGTACTGCACGGGCAGGCGCGCGTGGCAGCCGGTGAGGTCGTGGCTGACCGGCACCGTCTCCAGGTGCTCCAGGACGGTCGGGCCGCCGTACCAGTCCATGTTGGCGGACGGCTCCACGACGTTGTCGCCCGCGAGCGCCGAGATCGGGATGGCGGTGATCTCCGGAACGCCCAACTGCCCGGCGTACGCGGTGAATTCCTCGGCGATCTTCGCGAAGACGGTCTCCTCGTAGTCGACGAGGTCCATCTTGTTGACGGCCAGCACCACATGGGGCACTCGCAGCAGCGCGGCCACCGCGGCGTGCCTGCGGGTCTGCTCGATGACACCGTTGCGCGCGTCGACGAGGACCACGGCGAGGTCGGCGGTGGACGCGCCCGTCACCATGTTCCGCGTGTACTGCACGTGGCCCGGCGTGTCCGCGAGAATGAACCGCCGCCGGGGTGTGGCGAAGTACCGGTACGCGACGTCGATGGTGATGCCCTGCTCGCGTTCGGCGCGCAGGCCGTCCGTGAGCAGCGCGAGGTCCGGCTCGGCGGCGCCGCGCGAACGCGAGGCGAGCTCGACGGCCTCCAGCTGGTCGGTCAGGACCGACTTGGAGTCGTGCAGCAGCCGGCCGACCAGCGTGGACTTGCCGTCGTCGACGGAGCCGGCCGTGGCGAACCGCAGCAGGGTGGTCGCCGAGAGCCCGGCCAGCTCTTCGGCGGCGGAGGAGGTGGTGGTGCTCATGTCTAGAAGTACCCTTCGCGCTTGCGGTCTTCCATCGCGGCCTCGGACATCTTGTCGTCGGCGCGGGTGGCGCCCCGCTCGGTGAGCCGGGAAACGGCGATCTCGGCGATGACCTTGTCGATGGTCGTGGCGTCGGAGTCGACGGCGCCGGTGCAGGACATGTCGCCGACGGTGCGGTAGCGGACCTGCCGCGTCTCGACCGTCTCGTCGTCCTTCGGGCCGCCCCACTCGCCCGCCGTCAGCCACATGCCGCTGCGCTTGAAGACCGGGCGCTCATGCGCGTAGTAGATCTGCGGCAGTTCGATGTTCTCGCGGGCGATGTACTGCCACACGTCCAGCTCGGTCCAGTTGGACAGCGGGAACACGCGGACGTGCTCGCCGGGGGCGTGCCGGCCGTTGTAGAGCTGCCAGAGTTCGGGGCGCTGGCGGCGCGGGTCCCACTGCGAGAACTCGTCGCGCAGGGAGAACACGCGCTCCTTGGCGCGGGCCTTCTCCTCGTCGCGGCGGCCGCCGCCGAAGACGGCGTCGAACTTCTCCTGCTGGATCTTCTCGGTCAGCGGCACGGTCTGGAGCGGGTTACGGGTCCCGTCCGGACGCTCGCGCAGCTTGCCGGCGTCGATGTACTCCTGCACCGACGCGACGTGCAGGCGAAGGCCGTGCTTCTCGACGGCGCGGTCGCGGTAGTCGAGGACCTCGGGGAAGTTGTGCCCGGTGTCAACGTGCAGGAGGGAGAAGGGGATGGACGCCGGGGCGAATGCCTTGAGCGCCAGGTGCAGCATGACGATGGAGTCCTTGCCGCCGGAGAAGAGAATCACCGGCCGCTCGAACTCGCCCGCCACCTCGCGGAAGATGTGCACCGCCTCGGACTCCAGGGAGTCCAAGTGGGTCAGCGCGTAAGGGCTGTCGGTCTCCTCGGAGCCCTCGGAGACGGAAGAAGCTACGGTCGTCATGCGGCGAGACCCCTCTCGGTGAGCAGCGCACGGAGCGCTGCCGCGGACTCCTGCACGGTCTGGTTCTGCGACTCGATGCGCAGGTCGGGCGATTCGGGTGCCTCGTACGGGTCGTCGACCCCGGTGAGGCCGGACAGCTCACCGGCGGCCTGCTTGGCGTACAGGCCCTTCACGTCGCGGTCGGAGCAGACGTCCACGGGCGTGGCGACGTGCACCTCCAGGTAGCCGGTGCCGCCCACCTGGTGACGCTTGCGGACGGCCTCGCGGCTGTCCGCGTACGGGGCGATGACCGGGACGAGCGTCAACACGCCGTTGCGGGCGAGGAGTTCGGCGAGGTAGCCGATGCGCTGGACGTTCGTGTGCCGGTCCTCCCGGCTGAAGCCGAGGCCCGCCGTGAGGTATTCGCGGATCTCGTCGCCGTCCAGCACCTCGACCTTGCGGCCCTCGGCGCGCAGCGTGTCCGCCAGCTCGTACGCGATGGTGGTCTTGCCGGCGGACGGCAGACCCGTGAGCCAGATCGTGGCTCCGGTCACTTGGTTCTCCAAAGTCTGGGTGTCGTTCATGGCGGTCAGCCGTGCAGTCCGCACTCGGTCTTGGCCTGGCCGGCCCACCGTCCGGCGCGCGCGTCCTCGCCCTCGAGGAGGCGGCGGGTGCACGGGGCGCAGCCCACGGAGCCGTAGCCGTCCATCAGGAGCGGGTTGGTGAGCACGCCGTGCTCGGTGACGTACGCGTCGACGTCGTCCTGCGTCCAGCGGGCGATCGGCGAGACCTTGACCTTCCGCCGCTTCTCGTCCCAGCCGACGACCGGGGTGTTCGCGCGGGTCGGGGACTCGTCGCGGCGCAGGCCCGTGGCCCACGCGGCGTATCCGGCGAGTCCCTCTTCGAGGGGCTTCACCTTGCGCATCGCGCAGCACAGGTCCGGGTTGCGGTCGTGCAGCTTCGGGCCGAACTCGGCGTCCTGCTCGGCTACCGTCTGCCGCGGGGTGAGCGTGATGACGTTGACGTCCATCACGGCCTCGACGGCGTCCCGCGTGCCGATCGTCTCCTCGAAGTGGTAGCCGGTGTCGAGGAACACGACGTCCACACCGGGCATCGCACGGGAGGCGAGATGGGCGACCACCGCGTCCTCCATGGACGAGGTCACGCAGAACTTCCTGCCGAAGGTGTCCGTCGCCCACTGGAGGATCTCCAGCGGCGATGCATCCTCCAGGTCGCGCCCGGCCTGCTCGGCGAGCGCCTTCAACTCATCCGTGTCCGCGGGGGCTTGAGCCGTCGTCATATCTGTTCCCCTCCACCGTCGTTGCGCTGAACCCCGCGGGCGAGCAGCCCGCGGAACTTCAACGTGAAGGCTCGGTTGCAGGCCGCGCATTCCCAGGCGCCGTGACCTTCCTCGCCGGGCCGCAGGTCCTCGTCCCCGCAGTACGGGCAGAAGAACGGCGCGGCGCGCTCGCTCATGCTGTGTCCTCTGTTTCGCTCGCTGCGCTCACGAAAGGGCCTCCGCGGATGCACGTGCGGCCCAGGTCGCGAAGCGCTCGCCGTCCTCGCGCTCGGCCTCGTAGTTCTTGAGGACGCGCTCGATGTAGTCCGGCAGGTCGTCCGACGTGACCTTCAGGCCGCGCACCTTGCGGCCGAACCCGGCCTCCAGGCCGAGCGCGCCACCGAGGTGCACCTGGTAGCCCTCGACCTGCTCGCCGTTGCCGTCGAGCATGAGCTGCCCCTTGAGACCGATGTCCGCGACCTGGATACGGGCGCAGGCGTTCGGGCAGCCGTTGAGGTTGATGGTCAGCGGCTCGTCGAACTCCGGGAGGCGCTTCTCCAGTTCGTCGATCAGCTGCGAACCGCGCTGCTTCGTCTCGACGATCGCGAGCTTGCAGAACTCGATGCCGGTGCAGGCCATCGTGCCGCGCCGGAACGGCGAGGGCTTCACCTGGAAGTCCAGCGCCTCAAGACCGGCGACGAGCGAGTCGACCTGGTTCTCGGCGACGTCGAGGACGATCATCTTCTGCTCGACGGTGGTGCGCAGACGGTCCGAACCGTGCGCACCCGCCAGTTCGGCGATCTTCGCGAGCGTGGTGCCGTCCACTCGGCCGACGCGCGGCGCGAACCCGACGTAGAAGCGGCCGTCCTGCTGCTGGTGGACGCCGATGTGGTCGCGCCACTTCTGCGAGGGCTCCTCGGGTGCGGGCCCGTCCACGAGCTTCCGCTTCAGGTACTCGTCCTCGAGGATCTGGCGGAACTTCTCCGGACCCCAGTCGGCCATCAGGAACTTCAGACGGGCGCGGGTGCGCAGGCGCCGGTAGCCGTAGTCGCGGAAGATGCCGACCACGCCGGCCCAGACGTCGGAGACCTCGTCCAGCGGCACCCACGCGCCGAGGCGCTGCGCGAGCTTGGGGTTGGTGGACAGGCCGCCGCCGACCCAGAGGTCGAAGCCAGGGCCGTGCTCGGGGTGGTTCACCCCCACGAAGGCCACGTCGTTGATCTCGTGGACCACATCCTGGACAGGGGAGCCCGAGATCGCCGTCTTGAACTTGCGCGGCAGGTTGGAGAATTCCTTGTTGCCGATGTAGCGGTCGTGGATCTCGTCCACGGCGGGCGTGCCGTCGATGATCTCGTCGGCGGCGATACCGGCCACCGGGGAGCCGATGATCACTCGGGGGCAGTCGCCGCACGCCTCGGTCGTGGACAGGCCCACGGCCTCCAGCTTCTCCCAGATCGCCGGAACGTCCTCGATGCGGATCCAGTGCAGCTGGATGTTCTGCCGGTCGGTGATGTCGGCGGTGCCGCGCGCGTACTGCTCGGAGACCTCGCCGATCGCGCGCAGCTGCGCGACGCTCAGCCGGCCGCCGTCCACGCGGACCCGCAGCATGAAGTACTCGTCGTCCAGCTCCTCCGGCTCCAGGACGGCCGTCTTGCCGCCGTCGATGCCGGGCCTGCGCTGGGTGTAGAGACCCCACCAGCGCATGCGTCCGCGCAGGTCCTGGGGGTCGATGGAGTCGAAACCGCGCTTGGAGTAGACCGTCTCAATACGTGTCCGTACATTGAGACCGTCGTCGTCCTTCTTGAACTGCTCGTTGCCGTTGAGCGGAGTGAAGTGGCCCACGGCCCACTGACCCTCGCCACGGTGACGGCTCACCTTACGGCGGGGCGTGGCGGAGACAGGTGTTTCTGGGGTAGCAGCCATGGATGTGTGTCCTTCAGGCGGGCTTAAGGCGGCTCTGACCTGCACACTTCGCGCGATGGGCGCGGCGGTGCGCAGGGGGTCAGATGTGACGAGAGATCGGCGGGGCTGGAGAGATCAGCGCGCCGGACAGATGGCGCTGGACATGCGTCCGAAGTCGACGTGACGTCGACTCACCAAGGCGGTTCCAGCTGTAGACATGACGAAAGCGTGTCACGGGACTTTGGGCCCGGTCCACCATTGTCCGCGATCCGGACGAGATCGTCTCGAATCGCGGACAATGGTGGCGCCGGTCACAGTGGCACGAAGGGGCTCGACGGCAGGCGGGACACACTCAGGCGGCGGGAAAAGCCCCCGGCCACGGGCCCGCGGTCGGAAGGTCCTGCTCCTCCTCGGTCGCCGTGTGGAACAGCTTGAAACCGCGCCGCTGATAGTTCGCCATCGCGTGCTCACCGTCCTTGCTGCACGTGTGCAGCCACACCCGCTTCGTGGGCGCCCGGTCCGGCCACCGTTCGGCCAGGTCCCACGCGCGCGCGACCGCGTACGAGAGGAGGTGGCCGCCGATCCGCCGCCCGCGGAACGCCGGGATCAGGCCGAAATAGACGACCTCCACGACGCCGTCGTCCTGCGCGTCCAGCTCCACGTACCCGGCGGGCGTGCCCTTCTCGTACGCGACCCAGGTCTCGCCACCCGGACGCGACAGCTGCTCCTGCCACTGCGCGTAGGTCCAGCCGAGCCGGTCCAGCCAGCGGATGTCGCTGCCCACGGACGCGTACAGGAAGCGGCTGAACTCCGGGGAGGGGATCTCGGCGCGCACGACGCGCACGTCGTCGCCCTCCGGTGGGGTCGCAGGGCGCAGGTCGCCGGGAGCGGTCTGCTCCAGCGACCACGTGGTGACGGTGAGGGTGTTGCTGCTGCTCATGCGGCTCATCGGATCACGGCCGACGCGCTGTGGCCAAGGGTGTTCAGGATGCGGGAAGGTCCCGCGCGGATCAGTCCGTGCGTCGGTCCGTGCGTCGGTCCGTGCGACGGCCGAGGCGCCCGGGCCACCAGGACCTCGGGCCGATGTCCCTGACCAGCGCGGGGACGAGCAGCGAGCGGACGACCAGGGTGTCGAGCAGGACGCCGAAGGCCACGATGAACGCGATCTGCACCAGGAAGGCGAGCGGGATCACGCCGAGCGCGGCGAACGTCGCGGCCAGCACGACACCGGCCGACGTGATCACGCCGCCCGTCGCGACGAGCGCCCGCAGGATCCCGTCCCGCGCCCCGTGCTTCAGGGACTCCTCACGGGCTCGCGACATCAGGAAGATGTTGTAGTCCACGCCGAGCGCGACCAGGAACACGAACCCGTACAGCGGCACGGACGCGTCGGTGCCGCTGAAGCCGAACACGTGCTCAAAGACGAGCGCCGAAATGCCCAGCGTCGCAACGAAGTTGAGGGCCACCGTCGCCACCAGGATCAGCGGCATCATCAGGGACCGCAGCAGCCCGATGAGGATCACCAGGATGATGGCGAGGACCACGGGAACGATCAGCGTGCGGTCGCGTTCGGCGGTGTGCTGGGTGTCGTACTGCTGCGCGGTGTAGCCGCCGACCAGGACGTCGGCGCCGTCGATGGAGTGCAGCGCCGTACGGAGTCGGCCGATCGCCTCCTTGGCCGCGTCGCTGTCGGCCGGGTCCTTCAGCGTCACGTCGACGCGGATCCTGCCGTCCACGACGCGGGCGGGACCGCCGCCCGGCCGGCCCTGCTCGGTGAGGACCGCCGCGCTCGCGACGCCGTCGACCTTCTCGGCCCGCGAGACGACCGCGTCCCGCTGCCCCGCGTCCGCGATCACCACGGCCGGGTTCCCGGAGCCGCCGGGGAAGTGCTCGGCCAGCGTCGCCTGCGCGGCGACCGAGGGCGCGTCGTTGACGAAGATCTCGTCGAGCGGCACGCCCTTGGAGTCGAGGGTGGGAGCGAAGGCCGCGCACGCCAGCAGCCCGACGAGGGCGATCGCCCAGATCTTGCGCGGCGCCCGCTCCACCGCCCGCGCGACGCGCCGCCACACACCGTGCCCCGCGCCCGACCCGTCGTCGGTCCGCACCTTCGCGGGCCAGTACGCGGCGCCGCCGAGCAGCACCAGGGCGGCCGGGAGGAACGTGAGGGTGCTCAGGACGGCGCAGACGATGCCGATGGCGCCGACCGGGCCGAGCGCCCGGTTGTTGGTGAGGTCGCTCAGCAGCAGGGCGAGCAGGCCGAGGGCGACCGTGGCGGCGCTGGCCACGATGGCCCCGGAGGAGCGGCGCAGCGCGGCCCGCATCGCGGTGAACCGGTGGGCGCCCGTGGCGAGTTCCTCGCGGTAACGGGCGGTGAGCAGCAGCGCGTAGTCGGTCGCGGCGCCGATGACGAGGATCGACAGGATGCCCTGCACCTGTCCGTCGACCCGTACGACGTCGTGGTCGGCGAGGGCGTAGACGACGGCGCAGGCGGTGCCCAGGGCGAGCACCGCCCCGATGATGATCACGAAGGGGAGCAGCACGCTGCGGTAGACCAGGATCAGGATCACCAGGACCGCCACCAGCGCGACCGACAGGAGCAGCCCGTCGATCCCGGCGAAGGCGCCGGTCAGGTCGGCCTGGCTCGCCGCGGGGCCCGCGACGGCGACCGTCGTACCCGGCACCTTCGACGCCGCGGAGTCGATCTCGTCGAGCGTCGGGGCGAGTTCGTGCCCCAGGTCGGGGCGGAGCTGCACGACCCCCTGGAGGGCCTCGCGGTCGTCCGACGGCACGGCGGGCGACACCTGCCCCACGATGCCGGGCTCGCCCTTCAGCGCGGCCAACGCGCGGGTGGCGGCGGCCTGTTGGTCATCGGCTATGCGGCCGCCGCCGTCGGCGGTCCACAAGACGATCGCCGGGAGCGTCTCGTCCTCGCTGAAGGCGCGCTGCGCGTCGATCACTTGGGTGGACTCCGCACCCTGCGGCAGGAAGGCCGCCTGGTCGTTCGTGGCGACCTCGCCGAGCTTTCCGGCGTACGGACCGAACATGCCGCCGATGGCGAGCCAGCCGAAGAGCAGGACGATCGGCACGAGCCAGCGGGCGCGTCGGTGGGTGCGGGGCATGGTTCTCCCAAGGAAGGCGGCCTGACAACCTCAATCAGAAAGTATCTCGATGATTGAGTTAACTGGGATGGTGGCATACGCCGTATCTTCCGCCTCGCCCGGCCTCGCGGATGCGGTCGGCCGCGAAAGGGGCCCTAAGTGCGGGGGCTCTCCACGGCGGCGAGCTCGTGATTGAGCGATCCCAGGAACCGCACCACCACGTCCAGTTCCCCCGCGCTGAAGTCGCCGCGCACCCGGTCGGTGGCCTCCGCGAGCGGCCCGAAGTACTTGCGTGCCCGCGCCTGCGCCCCCGGCACGTACTGCAGGTGCACCACCCGCCGGTCCCGGCTCTCCCGCACCCGCCGCAGATGGCCCGCGCGTTCGAGCCGGTCCACGCAGGCACTCACCGCGCCGGACGTCAGCCCGAGACGGCGGCGCAGCACGCTCGGGGTGACGGGTTCCGTGGAGTCCAGGACGACGGCGAGCGCCTGTACGTCCGTGGGGTGCAGGTCCTGGCCGGTGGCGAAGCCGTGCACCACCCGCGTGAGCTCTCCGTTGAGGCGGCGCAGCTCCACCGCGAGACGCCGCAGGTCCGACGGTGCGGCCCCTTCGTCGGCTTCCTCGGCCCGTCCACCCACGCCCACCACGGCATTCCCTCCGCTCGATCCTGTACGAGGGTGCGTCAGCTTACTCGGGCCGCAGGTCGGGGCGGCGGATGACGTCCAGCGGCGCCCGGAGCCACGGGCTCTTGCGGTTCGCCGGGTCGAGCAGCGACTTCACGTGCGCGTCCGCGACGTCCTGCGGGGCGAGCAGCGACTCGGAGGCCGTCCCCCGTGCGCCTTCGCGCCAGACCGAGAGGCCGAGGAGGTAGTGGTCGGCGTACTCCTGCCACGTGTTGTACGTGCCCGCGACCCGCGGCACCACGTTCTTCAGCAGGTTCCACGCGTCCGCCTCGGAGAGCAGCCCGGCGGCGAAGCCGCACCGCGCGATGTCCGCGTACAGGGCGATGTCCCAGGCCAGCGGCTCCACGCCGAGCCGGGCGCGGGCCTGCTCCCGAAAGCCCGACCGCGCCAGCGCGCCGAGCCGCGCGAGCAGCTCGTCCCGCGTGCCGGACTCCCACTGCCCGGCCAGCCGGCGCCGCGCCTTGTCGTCGTCGAGGCGGGTGAACGGGTAGAGCGTGGTGCGGGAGGCGTCCTTGTCCGGGCGCACGGGTGCGCTCAGGGACACCATCCAGAGCTGGTGCAGCGTGAGGGGCGTGCGGTAGCGCCGTTTCGCCCTGGGTCTGATGCGCGGGATGCGTTCGAACAAGGACATGGCGCCGGAGCGTACCGAACCTGCCGCCGCCGCACCCACGGGGCTCTCGTTCAATGTGCGGGGCTCGAACAGGTCCGGGCCGCCGCCACCGCCGGGGCGACCGAGTGCGGGAGGAGGTCCCGTGAGTCGTCCGGGAGGAGGACGTCCACGGTCGCGTCGTCCGCGAAGCGGTAGGGGCGGTGGGCGAGGAGGGCGCCGAGGTAGCGGCGGACGCGGGACATCTCGGCGCGCACCGTCACCGTACGGGTCCCGTCGCCGAACAGGTCGTCGGCCAGCGCGGAGGCGCTGCGTCCCGCCGGGTGCAGCGCCAGGACGAGGAGCAACTCGGCGTGCCGCGGGCTCAGTTCGTGGGTCCAGGTGGCCGCGGCCCCGGACACCTCGAGGGACCAGCGGCGCGGGCGGGACACGTCGAGCGCGATATGGGTCGAGTCGAGCGGCCGGGGCTCCTCGTCCAGCATCAGGAGCCAGCCCCCGGGCAGCGGTGTCACTCCGCAGGACCCGAGCGCCGGGACCCAGCAGCCGCCCTCCGCAAGGGACTTGGGGAGCGCCACCCGGTCCACCGGCGGCATCCCGGTGACCGCCGCCGTCCAGCCGAACCGGTCGACCGCGAGCGCCCGCCCGTTCATCCGCGAGAGGACCGGCGCGGCGACCGAACGCAGCCGCTCCAGGCTCCCCAGCAACTGTTCGCGCAGCCGGGCCTCGGCGAGCTGCGCCACCGAGTGCACCCACGACAGCGTCGCCGGATGCAGCGTGTCCATCGGCCCGCTGACGTCCACGACCCCGAGGACCCGGCCGTCGCGCGGATCCGTCACTGGGGCGCCCGTGCAGATCCACGGGTGCTGCGACTGCACGAAGTGCTCGGCGGAGAAGACCTGCACGGGACGGCGGGCCACCAGCGGCGTCCCGATCCCGTTCGTGCCGACGACGTCCTCCGCCCAGTGCGCGCCCAGTTGGAAGCCCAGTCTGTCGGCCATGCGCAGCACACCGGGGTGCCCCTCGCGCCACAGGATCCGGCCCTCGGCGTCGCTGATCACCATGATGTGCTGCGCCGCGTCGGCCACCGTCACCAGCGCCTCGCGCAGCATCGGCAGGAGTGGGAGGAGCGGCGAAGCCTGCCGCTTCGACTCCAGCTCCTCCGTGGTGAGCAGGCCCAACCGGACGTCGTGGTCGGGGTCGACGCCGTCCCGCAGCATCCGCTGCCAGGAGTCGCCGATCACCGGTCGCGGACGCATCCGCGGCCGCAGCCCCGAGAGCGTGGCGTCGCGCACCCCCTTGAGGAGGCGGGACGAGTGCGCCACATCCATGGCGGACAACCGTGCGAGGTCGATCGTCGAGTCCTTGTTCATGGGGAGAACCTCGGTTTGGGGGAGTTGCGTCCATCCTGCACTGAGAAACCGCACAGGCGTGGGCCTTCCCGAGGAACGTTGCAACCCCCTGCAACCCTGGTGAACATCCGTGCGGAGTTTGAAGATGGGAGCAACGCCGCAGCGATGCGGCGTTCGAGCTCCTTCAGGGGTTCTGATGAGCGGGGATGGTGCCGTGTCGGCGCAGCACCATCCCCGCGTCAGTGCCGGGCGGTCACACCTGCGGACGCGCCCGCTCCGTCAGCGCCGCCAGGTCCAGCGTGTGCGGCAGCGTTCCGAACCCCGCGCCCCTGTCGCCCCCGAACCGCGCCGCGCAGAACGCGTCCGACACGTCGTCGGGTCCGTACCGCGCGAGCAGCGAGCCCTGCAGCACCAGCGCGATCCGCTCCACGATCCGCCGCGCCCGCGCCTCGATGCCGTCCAGGTCGCCGAGTTCGGTCAGCAGACCCTTCACCGCCGCGTCGAGCCGGTGATCCGCGCCGCGCGCCTTGCCGACCTCGATCAGGAACGCGTTGAGCGCCTGCGGCTCCCGCTGCAACGCCCGCAGGACGTCCAGGGCCTGCACGTTCCCCGCGCCTTCCCAGATCGAGTTCAGCGGTGACTCGCGCAGCAGCCTCGGCATGCCGGATTCCTCCACGTACCCGTTGCCGCCGAGGCATTCGAGGGCCTCCGTCACCAGCGGCGTACAGCGCTTCGTCACCCAGTACTTGGCCGCGGGCACCGCGATCCGCAGGAAGGCCCGCTCCTGCTCGCCCCCGTCGTCGTACGCCGCCGCGAGCCGTAGCGCGAGCGTCGTCGCGGCCTCCGACTCCAGCGCCAGATCCGCCGTGACGTTGCTCATCAGCGGCTGGTCGGCCAGCTTCGCGCCGAACGCCTCGCGGTGCGCGCAGTGGTGGGTCGCCTGCGCCACGGCCTGCCGCATCAGGGCCGCGGAGCCGAGCACGCAGTCGAGCCGGGTCGCCGACACCATCTCGATGATGGTGCGCACCCCGCGCCCCTCCTCGCCGACCCGGCGCGCCCACGTCCCGTCGAACTCGACCTCGGCCGACGCGTTGGACCGGTTGCCCAGCTTGTCCTTCAGACGCTGGAGGGCGAACGCGTTGCGTGTCCCGTCCCCGAGGACGCGCGGCACGAGGAAACAGGTGAGCCCCGCACCGGCCTGAGCCAGGACCAGGAAACCGTCCGACATCGGCGCGCTGCAGAACCACTTGTGGCCGGTGAGCGCGTACGTCCCGGCCTCGGACAGCGGTAGGGCCCGCGTCGTATTGGCCCGTACGTCGCTGCCGCCCTGCTTCTCCGTCATCGCCATGCCGAAGAGCGCCCCGGCCTTCTGCCCCGCGGGGCGCAGCCCGGAGTCGTAGACCGTGGACGTCAGCAGGGGCTCCCACGCGGCGGCGAGCTCCGGCTCCGCGCGCAGCGCCGGCACCGCCGCGTGCGTCATCGACAGTGGGCACAGGTGCCCCGCCTCCACCTGGGACCACACCAGGAACGCGGCGGCGCGCCGCAGATGACCGCCCGGCCGCGTCCACGCCGACGTCAGCCCCGCCGACACGCCCTTGCCCAGGAGCCGGTGCCACGCCGGATGGAACTCCACCTCGTCGATCCGGTGGCCGTACCGGTCGTGGGTGCGAAGGCGCGGTGGGTTCTCGTTCGCGATCCTGCCCCACTCCTGGGCCTGCGCCGACCCGGCGGTGCGACCGAGAAGTGTGAGGTCCGCGAGGGTCTCGTCCAGAAGTCCCGGGTCCAGATGCCGCGTCAGACCCTGCGTGAGGGCCCGGTCCGCGGAGAACACGTCGTATCCGACGAGCGGAGGAACCTGGTTGGTGACGGTATGCGTGCTGCCTGCCATGTCTGCCGAACCTACCCGCGCCACCGCAAACCCCACCACAGGCCGGGCCTGACGTCGGACGCCGTCCCTCCCGGCGGATACCGTTGAGGGGTGCAGCCAGCAAGCGGATCCCCCGAAACGCCGTCCGGACGTCTTCACCGGGCGCGTGTCCTCTATCACAACGTCTCGAAACGGAAGACGGCCTGGCTGCTCCTCAAGGACACCGTCAACTCGTGCATGGAGTACCGCATCCTGGGCCTCGCGGCCGAGGCGGCGTTCTTCACCCTCCTGTCGGTCCCGCCGCTGCTGCTGTCCATGGTGGGACTGCTCGCGTACGTCGACACGTGGACCGGCGCCGACACCATCGCGGGTGTCCGCGACAACATCCTGGAGGCCTCCCGCACGGTCCTCACCGACCAGGGCGTGAAGGAGATCGCAGAACCGATCCTGGACGACGTCATCAAGGGCGGCAGGCCCGACGTCATCTCCATCGGCTTCCTGCTCTCGCTGTGGTCGGGCTCGCGCGCGGTGTCGACGTTCGTGGACACGGTGACCGTGATGTACGGCCTCGACGGCGTACGCGGCATCGTGAAGACGCGGCTGCTCGCCTTCCTGCTCTTCCTGGTGGGGCTCGTCGTCGGCGCGATAGCGCTGCCGCTGATGATCGCGGGCCCGGACGCGGTGATCGGCCTCGTGCCCTGGTCCCAGTCGCTCGTGGAGATCTTCTACTGGCCCGTGGTCCTCGTCCTGTCCATCGCGTTCCTCACGACGCTGTACCACGTGTCCGTGCCGGTGCGTTCGCCGTGGATCGAGGACGTGCCGGGCGCCCTCGTGGCGCTCGCGATGTGGATCCCCGGCAGCTTCCTGCTGCGCCTCTACCTCACCAACACCATTGAGGGCCCGACCATTTACGGCTCCCTCGCCGCGCCGGTCGCCGTGCTGCTGTGGATCGGCGTCTCGGCGTTCGCGGTGCTCGTCGGCGCCGCGGTGAACGCCGCGATCGACCGGGTGTGGCCTTCGGTCGCGACGGGCGCGGCGCGCGCCGCGAACGAGCGCGTCCGCACCGCGGCCGCCGCCGAACAGCTGGCACGGGCGGCCGCCCTCGACCACCCGGACGACGACGAGGAGTTGGAGGACGGCGACGACCCCGGCATGCCGTCCGAGTTCCCGGAGCGCTGGTCGAAGTTCCTGCCCCCGGAGGACGTCACGTCCCGCCTGCGCACCCACGCCCGCAAGAACGGTGACGGATCGACGGACGAGGAGGACTGACCGGGGCCCGCCGGCCCGGTCGCCCCGTCGGCCCCGGCTACTTCCAGGCGCCGGCCGCCGCCTCCCGCTCCGCGAACTCCCGGAACGTGCCCGGCCCGCGCCCGAGCACCCGCCGCACGTCACCGGTGACCGAGGCGTTCCGCCCGTCCAGGAGCGTCCCGAACAGGTCCACCAGGAACGCCACTTCCTCCTCCGGCACCCCGAACCCGCCCAGCGCGGTCCCGTACTCCCGCACAGGGACCGGGACATAGCGCTTCTCGGTCCCAGTGGCCGCCGCGACGGCCGCGAGCGCCTCGCCCCACGTCAGCAGCGCGGGCCCGGTGAGATCCAGGACCTCGCCCGCGTACCGCTCCGACGGCTCGCGCAGCACCGCCACCGCGACCTCCGCGATGTCCCTCGCGTCGATGAACGGCTCGCGCAACTCCTCCGGTGCGGCGAACGCCAGTTCCCCGCCGCGCACCTGGTCCGCGAGCGGCCCCTCGCTGAAGTTCTGCTGGAACCAGGCGCACCGCAGCACGGTCCACCGCGCCCCCGCCCCCCGCAGCGCCTCCTCGGCGGGCAGCGCCTGGTCCTCGCCGCGCGCCGACAGCAGCACGAGCCGCTGCACTCCGAGCTCCACCGCCCGCCGCGCCAGCGTGCCCACCAGGTCCGCGGCGTCCGGCGCCCCGATGTCCGTGGGGAACGCCAGATACGCTCCGTCGGCGCCGCGCAGCGCCTCGTCCCAGGTGCCTGGCTCCTCCCAGTCGAACCGCACCGCGCCCGACCGGGAGGCCGCCCGCACGCTCAGCCCGGCGGCGCGCGCCGCGTCGGCGACCCGGCGCCCCGTACGACCGGTGGCCCCGGTCACCAGCACCGTCCGTGTGTTCCGCTCCGTCTGTGTGTTGCGCTCGGTCTGTGTCATGCATCCACTCAACTGCCGTGCGCCGCCCACCGACATCGCCGAGCCGCTCACCGCCATACGCGTCCGTCTACGCTGCCCCCATGGACGTACTCGCAGGGCTCCTCGAAGGGCCGAGGGCGCGCGGGGCCTTCATGATCCGGGCCTGCTTCGAGCCGCCGTGGGCCGTGCGGATCGCCGACGAGGCGCCGCTCTCCGTGATGATCGTGGTGGAGGGCGAGGCGTGGATCGTGCCGGAGGGCGACGACGGCAAGCCCCGCCACATCCGCCCCGGCGACATCGCCGTCGCCCGCGGCCCGGCCCCGTACGTCTGCTGCGACGACCCGGCCACCGAGCCGCGCGCCGAGATCGGCCCCGGTCAGGAGTGTCGCCCGCTGGGGCCGGCAAACATCGGCCGCTACAAGGATTTCGGCGTACGGGAGTGGGGTGAGGGCCCCGACGCCCCGGCGAAGATGCTCATCGGCACGTACCAGCTGCGCGGCGAGCTGACGGGGCGTCTTCTCGACGCGCTACCGGACCTCCTCGTCCTGCCCACCGACGTGTGGCGGTGCCCGTTCACCCCGCTGCTCGCCGAGGAGATCGTGCGCGACGAGCCGGGCCAGGACGTCGTCCTCGACCGCCTCCTCGACCTGCTGCTCATCGCCTCGTTGCGCGCCTGGTTCTCCCGGCCCGAGGCCGATGCGCCCGCGTGGTACCGGGCGATGGGCGACCCGGTCGTGGGCAGCGCGCTGCGCCTGATCCAGAACGATCCCGCCCACCCGTGGACGGTCGTCGGGCTCGCGGAACGGGCCGGGGTCTCGCGGGCCGCGCTCGCGCGCCGCTTCACGGAACTCGTGGGTGAGCCCCCGATGGCGTACCTCACGGGCTGGCGCCTCGCGCTCGCCGCGGATCTGTTGCGTGAGGGTGGGGCGACGGTTGCGGCGATTGCGCGGCGGGTCGGGTACGGCAGTGCGTTTGCGCTGTCCGCGGCGTTCAAGCGGGAGTACGGGGTGAGTCCGCAGGAGTACCGGTCGTGAAGCTCGTCGGGTGCCCACGTCACGGGGCTCCGCCCCGGACCCCGCGCCTCAAACGCCGGCGGGGCTGGAAAAGCCTGCTCAATCGCCGCAGGGGCTTGGTGTATCGGCGGCGGGGCTGGAAAGTCTGCTCAAGCGCCGCAGGGGCTTGAGGTGTCGAAACGGAGAGTGTTCGTCTTCTTGCGGGTGGGCCGGAACCGCCGTACACGAGGCATATGGCCGATAACGAGACCCTCGTAGCGACCGCGCAGCCCGCGAGCCCGGTCACTCTGGAAGCCGATTACGATCCCGCCGTCTCCCGCTGGCTGTGGCTGGTGAAGTGGCTGCTCGCGCTGCCGCACTACCTCGTCCTCGCCCTGCTGTTCGTGGGCTCGGGCCTCGCCACCCTCGTCGCCCTGTTCGCGATCCTGTTCACGGCCCGCTACCCGCGGCTCCTCTTCGACTTCAACGTCGGCGTGCTGCGCTGGGCCTGGCGCGTCGGCTACTACTCGTACGGAACCCTCGGCACCGACCGCTACCCGCCGTTCACCCTCGGCCCCGCGCCCGACTACCCGGCCCGCCTCGACGTCGCCTACCCCGAGCGGCTCTCGCGTGGCCTGGTCCTGGTCAAGTGGTGGCTGCTGGTGCTGCCGCAGTGGCTGATCGTGTCGCTGCTCGTGGGCGGCTCCGGCACGACGGGCGGCGTCGCGGGTGTGCTCACGTTCTACGCCGCCGTCGCCGTCCTGTTCACCGGTACGTACCCGCGCGGCATGTACGACCTCAACATCGGCCTGCACCGCTGGGCGGCGCGCGTGGCCGCGTACGGCGGGCTGATGACGGACACGTACCCGCCGTTCCGCCTCGACCAGGGAGAGCGCGAGCCCTACTAGGCCCTGGGCCATAGCATCCGGGCATGCCCGTCGCGACGCTCGTGTACAGCCGCACCGCGGATTACCGCCACGACTCCATCCCGGGCGCCGTCCGGGCCCTGCGCACACTCGGCTTCGACGTGCGGCACACCGAGGACCCGGCCGCGTTCGAGCGCGCGCTCGACACCCGCCCGGACGCGGTCGTCTTCCTCTCCACCAGCGGTGACGTCCTCACCCCCGCCGGGCGCGAACGGCTCGCGGCGTACGTGGACGGAGGCGGCGGCTTCGTCGGCGTGCACGCGGCCGCCTGCACCGAATACGGGTGGCCGTACTACGGGGACCTGCTCGCGGCGCGCTTCGACCGGCACCCCGCGTACCAGCCGGGCCGCGTCCGGGTCGCCGACCACGACCACCCGGCGACCCAACACCTGCCGAACCACTGGGAGTTCACCGACGAGTGGTACGACTTCCGCTCCGACCCGCGCGAGGATCCGACCGTGCGGGTCCTCGCGTACGCCGACGAATCCTCGTACGAGGGGGCGACCATGGGCGGTGACCACCCGCTGGTGTGGTGCAGGGATCCCGTGGCACCGGGACCGGGCCGGATGTTCTACACCTCCCTCGGCCACGCCACCGAGGCCTACGACGACCCGGCCTTCCGGACCCATCTGGCCGGGGCGGTGCGCTGGGCGGCCCGCGAGGGAAGCCTTTAGGCGTCCAGCGCCGCCGCGATCCCCGCCACGGCCCCCGGCCCCACCCGGCAGCAGCCACCGATCAGTTGGGCCCCGGCGTCCCGCCACGCGGTCACCTGATCCGGAGCGAACGTGGCCCGCCCCGCCCACGCGCGCGCATCGGCGTCCCACTCCTCGCCGCTGTTCGGGTAGACGACGACGGGCTTCCCGGTGACACGGGCGGCGAGCCGCACAGCCGCCTCCACGTCCCGCGGAGCACAGCAGTTGACGCCGACCGCGACGACCTCCTCGGCATCGGCAGCCACCTCGAAAGCCTCCTCCAGCGGCTGCCCGGCGCGCGTACGAACCCCGTCCACGCTGTACGACAGCCAGGCCGGCACCCCGAGCCCGCGCACCGCCCGCACCAGCGCCCGCGCCTCGTCCGCGTCGGGCACGGTCTCCAGGGCGAACACATCCGGCGCCGCCCCGGCGAGCACCTCAAGGCGTGGCCGGTGGAACGCGTACAACTCCTCCTCGCTCAGCCCGTACCGCCCCCGGTACTCCGACCCGTCGGCGAGCATCGCCCCGTACGGCCCGGCGGACGCGGCCACCCACAGCGGCCGCCCGAAACCGGCGGCCGCCTCGCGCGCCAACTCCACGCTCGACGCCATGAGTTCGGCGGCCCGCACCCGCCCGATACCACGCCGCGCGAACCCCTCGAAGGTGGCCTGGTAGCTCGCCGTGATGGCGACATCCGCGCCCGCCTCGTAATACGCCCGATGCGCCGCGACGATCGCCCCCGGCTCCTCGGCGAGCAGCCGGGCCGACCACAGCTCGTCGCCCAGATCGTGCCCGGCGGCCTCCAACTGATTGGACAGCCCGCCGTCGAGGACGATCGTGCCCCGGGCGGCGGCGCGGGTGAAGGAGTTGCTGATCATACGGTCGACGCTAGCCGAACCGCACCCGACCGGGCCGCCTACCGCACCGTGAGCACCAGCTTCCCCGTCACCCGCCCCGTGTCACCCTCTGCGTGCGCCTTGGCGGCCTCGGCCAGCGGATAGGTGTCGGCCACGTGCACCGCGAGCTTGCCCGACGTGACGAGTTCGGAGACCGCCCGCATGCCCGCCTGGTCGTACTCGACGAGCATGGCGATGGCCCGCACACCCAACTCGCGGGCCCGCGCGGTCACTTCGTCGAAGTTCCCGGGCAGCAGCGAAACGAGCACGCCGCCCGGCTTCAGCACGTCCAGTGACCGCAGCCGGTCCTCGCCGCCCAGGGTGTCGAGCACGACGTCGATGTCACGCACCTCGGCCGCGACGTCAGTGGTGCGGTAGTCGATGACCTCGTCGGCGCCCAGGCCCCGTACGAACTCGTGCTTGGCGGCGGAGGCCGTCCCGATGACGTACGCGCCGTGCGCCTTGGCGATCTGCACCGCCACATGCCCCACGCCACCGGCCGCGGCGTGGATCAACACCCGCTGCCCCGGCTCCACTTGGGCGACGTCGACGAGCGCCTGCCAGGCGGTGAGTCCGACGAGCGGCAGCGCGCCCGCCTCGACATGGCCGAGCCCCTCGGGCTTCGGCACGAAGGCGCGGGCGGGCCCGGCCACGTACTCGGCGTGCGAACCGGCCCCGTACGGATACGGCAGCATGCCGAACACCTCGTCGCCCGGCTTGAACACGGCGACGCCGAGGCCGACCGCCTCGACGACCCCGGACACGTCCCAGCCGAGCACGAACGGCGGCTTGCCGAGGAAGAGCCCGGAGTCGCGGTGCTTGTAGTCGGTGGGGTTGAGGCCCGCCGCGTGCACGGCGACCACGATCTGTCCGATGCCCGGCTTCGGTCGCGGAAGCTCGACCTCGTGGAGCACCTCGGGCGCCCCGAGGGTGTCCTGGCTGATGGCCTTCATGGTGGTGGTCACGGTGGTGTTGTCGTCGCTCATGAGTCCAGCCTGCGCCCACGGGCCCGAGACGGGCAATGGCAAGATGGTCATCCAGCGATAGAATCGTGCCATGAGCGTTCCAGAGTCCCCCGTTCCCCACCGCGTGGTCGTGCTCGCGCTCGACGGCGTCTACCCCTTCGAGCTCGGCATCCCGAAGCGGGTCTTCGGCTCGGCGGACGCGGCCTACGAGGTCGTGACCTGCGCCGCGACATCGACCCGCACGGTACGTACGGACGCCGACTTCACGATCACCGTCGCGCACGGCCCGGAGGCGCTGGAGACAGCGGACACCGTGATCGTCCCGCCGTACGACATGGCGCGCATCGACGACCCGCTGCCCGCCGCGGAACGGGCCGCGCTCGCCCGCATCAGGCCCGGCGCCCGCACCGTCTCCATCTGCACGGGAGCGTTCGCGCTCGCCGAGGCCGGGATGCTCGACGGCCGGCGCGCCACCACCCACTGGGCGCTCGCGGACCGCTTCCGCCGGATGTTCCCGCACGTCGACCTCGACCCGGACGTGCTGTTCGTCGAGGACGGCGACGTACTGACGTCCGCGGGCGCGGCCTCCGGCCTCGACGTCTGCCTGCACCTGGTGCGCTCCGACCACGGCAGCGCCCTCGCCAACTTCGTGGCCAAGTGCTGCGTCGTCCCGCCGTGGCGCGAGGGCGGCCAGGCCCAGTACATCGAGCAGCCCGTGCCCGAGGAGGGCGACAGCGGCACCGCGCCCGCCCGCGCCTGGGCCCTGGAGCGCCTCGACCAGCCGCTCGCGCTGCGGGAGCTGGCCGACCACGCCCGGATGAGCCCGCGCACCTTCGCCCGCCGCTTCCAGGAGGAGACGGGCACGAGCCCCGGCCGCTGGCTGATCCGCCAGCGCGTGCACAGGGCCCGCCACCTCCTGGAATCCACGGACCTCCCGGTGGACCGCATCGCGGCCGAGGTCGGCTTCGCCACCGGAACGTCCCTGCGCCAGCACCTGCACGCCACCATCGGGGTCACCCCGCAGGCGTACCGCCGCACCTTCCGCGCGGGGCCGGTGGGAGCGGTGTGAGAGGGGGACTGTGACGCCAGACGACGGAAATATCGTCGTCAGGCGTCACAGTCCCAAGCACTCCTGAGGGCTCACGCCCCCTCCGGCCACTCCCACCGCTCCAGGTCCCTCAGCCACACCCGCGCGTTGCCGTCGGACGGGGCGCGCCAGTCGCCGCGCGGCGAGAGCGAACCGCCGGCCGACACCTTCGGGCCGTTCGGCATCGCGGACCGCTTGAACTGCGCGAACTGGAAGAAGCGGCGGCAGAAGTACTCCAGCCAGTGCTTGATCTCCGCGAGGTCGTACGCGCTGCGCTTGTCCTCAGGGAAGCCGGGCGGCCAGGCACCCGCCTCCACGTCGCGCCAGGCGTGCCACGCCAGGAACGCGATCTTCGAGGGCCGGAAGCCGTGTCGCAGCACGTAGTAGAGCGTGAAGTCGTGCAGCGCGTACGGGCCGATCTTCGACTCGGTGGACTGCAACTCCTCGCCGGGGACCAGCTCGGGGCTGATCTCCGTGTCGAGAATCGCGGTGAGGATCTTCCCGGCCTCGTCGCCGAACTGGTCGCTGCTGACGACCCAGCGGATGAGGTGCTGGATGAGCGTCTTGGGCACGCCGCCGTTGACGTTGTAGTGGCTCATCTGGTCGCCGACGCCGTACGTGCACCAGCCGAGCGCCAGCTCGGACAGGTCGCCGGTGCCGAGGACGATGCCGCCGCGCTGGTTGGCGAGGCGGAACAGGTAGTCGGTGCGCAGGCCCGCCTGGACGTTCTCGAAGGTGACGTCGTACGCAGGCTCGCCGTTCGCGAAGGGGTGGTCCATCTCGCCGAGCATCAGGCGGGCCGTGTCGGTGATGTCCAGTTCGGCGGCGGTGACGCCGAGGGACTTCATGAGCGCGTGCGCGTTGGACTTGGTGTGCTCGCCCGTCGCGAAGCCCGGCATCGTAAAGGCCAGGATGTCGGTGCGCGGGCGGCCCGCCCGGTCCATCGCGCGGGCCGCGACGATCAGGGCGTGCGTGGAGTCGAGGCCGCCGGAGACGCCGATGACGATCTTTGGGCCGCCGATCGCGCCGAGCCGCTGGACCAGGCCCGAGACCTGGATGTTGTACGCCTCGTAGCAGTCCTGGGCGAGACGCTCGGCGTCGGCGGGGACGAACGGGAAGCGCTCGACGCGGCGCTTGAGGCCGAGGTCGGTGCTCGTCGGCGGGTCCAGGTGGAAGTCCACGCGGCGGAAGTCACCGGTGCGCGCGGTGTGCGTGCGGCGGTTGTCGTCGAACGTGCCCATGCGCTGGCGCTCCTGGCGCAGCAGGTCGAGGTCGACGTCGGCGACCGCGTGCTGGTCACCGAGCGGGAAGCGGTCCGTCTCGGCGAGCAGCACCCCGTTCTCGAAGATCATGGTCTGCCCGTCCCAGGACAGGTCCGTGGTGGACTCTCCCGCTCCGGCCGCCGCGTACACGTAGGCGCTCAGACAGCGCGCCGACGCCGACCGGCACAGCAGCTTGCGGTCCTCGGCGCGGCCGACCGTGATGGGGCTGCCGGAGAGGTTCAGCAGGACGGTCGCGCCGGCGAGGGCCGCTTCCGCGCTGGGAGGCAGCGGAACCCACATGTCCTCGCAGATCTCCGCGTGCAGGACCAGTCCGGGTACGTCCTCGGCCGCGAAGAGCAGGTCCGTCCCGAAGGGGACCTCGCTGCCCCCGACCCGGATCGTGCCGCCGCGCTCGTCGTCGCCCGCCGCGATCTGGCGCTTCTCATAGAACTCCCGGTAGGTGGGGAGGTACGACTTGGGTGCCACGCCGAGGACCCGGCCGCGGTGCACGACGACCGCGCAGTTGTAGATGCGGTTGCGGTGCCGCAGGGGCGCGCCGACCACGAGGACCGGCAGCAGGTCCGCGGAGCCCTTGACGATGTCGGCGAGAGCCTGCTCCACCTCGTCGAGCACCGGGTCCTGGAGCACCAGGTCCTCGATGGAGTACCCGCACAGGCCCATCTCGGGGAAGAGCGCGACGGCGACCCCGTCCTCCGCGCAACGGCGGCCCTGGCGCAGGACGGCCTCCGCGTTGGTGCGCGGGTCGGCGATGGCGGCGTGGCCGGTGCACGCGGCGACCCGCGCGAAACCGTGACTGTAGATCGACCGAAAGTTCACCTGTCCATGATGTCAACCGGGGCGGGGCGGTGCGCGCCGGGGCCCGGCATTCACCGGCCAGGGCCGGTCCTGAGCCGCCACGGAGATCGGACGCCATCGCGGCTCCGGCACTGTGTGAGCGACTGTTGACGCGCCGCGGCGGCCAATGGGCGTACAGGAGAACGGATCCCGTCGAATACGGGCGGGCAGGGGAGGCCGACGGAAGGGCGTGAGGGAGCATTCGATGGGGCGGCATGGGCGGTCGGTGGCCGGAGGGGATCGGTGAAGTCTTGCGGGGGGCCTGATTCGGACAAGGGGCCGCGACCGGTTGACGACGGTGCCGCAGGCTCCGTGTTGCGGGGCGCGTGTCGGATTTTGACACTCGGCGCATGGGCCACCTGTGCGGTGCGGAGACGAAGAAGCACACGTCCTGTCGTCGTCGCGTGCGGCAGGACAAGGTGCGGTGCCATTTCCATGTGGGCGGGATTCGCTTCAACGGACGGCCGAACGCCGGGGCCGTGGACGCCGCCCACCGAGCTGGGGGCGTCGACGCGGGGGCAGCCCTGTGGGCCGACCTTCTCGACAAGGGAGCGGTCGACGTGATCGCGGCCCGCGCCGCCGAGTGCACGTCGGAGGCGACCTGGCGTGCCCTCGTCGGCGAACAGCGAAAGCCGGGCGGGTGTGATGAACTCGCCGCTGCGGCGCGCGAATTGCTCAAGTCGAGCACGCACGCGTATCTGCGCGACGGAGTGGCGGGCGCGGTCCGTCAATCTGGCGGGACGGATCTCATGGCGGCCTTCGCCGGCGAGCTCGTCCGACGTGTCTCGCTGCCGTTCGACAGCCAACTCGTGCTTGCCGCACGGGCGTTGCAGATCTGCGGAATCGTCACCTGTGCCCTGCGGGGGGTTGCTCCCGCGGACTGTGCCTGTCTGCGTGACATGGCCGTCGCGCTGACCGCGGCGGAGGTCGAGCCGATCATTGCGGCAGCGACGGACGACTGGCAGCGGCTGCCCGAGTGGAAAGGTCCTCGGTGACCTGCCCCGGCGGCCGTCGGGTCGGCCGGGGCGGCGATGGGACCGCCGTCCCGGCCGACATGGCCGGCTACCTCAACTGGCTGAAGGTGAACGTGAATGTGGTCGGTTCGGGTGTCAGTCGGTACTGGGGGAGGACGCCGGGGCCGCACGATTGCGTGCCGATGCCCTGTTGTGCGTGGTCGAGGTGGATCCACAGGGTGTCGCCGGGGGTCAGGTCGGTGCGGTGCGTGGCCGCGTCGAGCTGCTGCGTCGTCCAGCGGCGGGCCGTGAGCGCGTACTCGGGTTCGCCCTCGATGCGCAGGCCGCCGAGCTCCGCCCAGCGGACGCCGACCCGCGCCCCGTTCTCCTGCGGGCGCACGTACGGGGTGTGCAGGGCGTCAACGGTCGACTCCCAGCGGCCGAGCCGCGCCGCCTCGCGCGTGTCCGGGTAGGCCTCACCGGGGCCGCCGCCGAACCAGCGCACACTCAAGTCGCCGACGGGGAGCCCGAGTTGGATGCCGAGCCGGGGCAGTGGGAGTCGCCAGTCGCCCTCGGGTGTGACGGACACGGTGAGCCGTAGGCGCTCGTCGTCCGCCGTCCAGTGGTAGGTCGCCCGCAGGCTGATGTCCCGGCTCGCCGGGCCGACCCGCGTGCGGACCAGCAGTGAGTCGTCGTTCAACTCGACGCCGTCGACACGGTGTTGCATGCGGTGCAGGCCGAACGTCCGCCACAGCAGGCCGAGCCGCTCGTCGTTCTGCCAGCTCGCACCGTCGTCGTTGTCCGTCGGGGCGCGCCACACGTCGAGGCGGGGAGCGGAGGCGAGGGTGACGTGGCCGATGGTGCGGAGGTCCCCGGTGCGGGCGTCGAAGGTGGCGGGGCCGAGCGTCATCACACCGTCGGCCGACGAGGTGTGCCCTCCGAAAAATGTCGCAGTGTTACGTATAACTGCGACATTGTTCTGACCCCACACCACCTCCCGGCCGTCGCCGTCCAGCGCCCGGACCGTCCAGTACCCGTCGTCCCCGGCCGGAGCCGGCAGCTTCACGTCCGCGGACTCGCCGGGGGCGAGCGGGGGCACGGTGAGCGTGCCGCGCTGCACGGCCTCGCCCTCCACCTCGTACGCCCAGTCGAAAGCCAGGTGGGACAGGTCGCGGAAGTCGTAGCGGTTGGTGACGCGCACGGTTCCGGCGTCCCCGTCGACGGTGATCCGGACCGGCTCGATCACCTTCTTGAACTCGATGAGCCCCGGCGACGGCGTCCGGTCCGGGAACAGCAGCCCGTCGCAGACGAAGTTCCCGTCGTGCAGCTCCTCGCCGAAGTCACCGCCGTACGCGTACCCGTACCGCTCGTCGGCGATCCCGTGGTCGATCCACTCCCACACGAATGCGCCCTGCAGCCGGTCGTGCTTCTCGAACAGCCGCTGGTAGTCGGCGAGTCCGCCGGGACCGTTGCCCATGGCGTGCGCGTACTCGCACTGGATGAAGGGGAGCGCGCGGCGCCTCTCGGGTCCGCCGTCGAGACCCCGGCCGATCAGCTCGACCTCGGCATGGTCGGCGTACATGCGTGAATAGACGTCGGTGTCACGGCAGTTGATGTCGCCCTCGTAGTGGACGAGGCGCTCCGGGTCGCGCGCGTGGATCCATTCGGCCATGGCGGTGAGCCCGCGCCCGGTGCCGGCCTCATTGCCGAGCGACCACATCACGACGGACGGATGATTCTTGTCGCGCTCGACCATGCGGGCGGCGCGATCGAGCAGCGCCGGAGTCCAGCGCTCGTCATCGACCGGGTTGTCCCGCCAGCCCTGTTCGGCGAACCCGTGGGTCTCCAGGTCGCACTCGTCGATGACCCACAGCCCGTACTCGTCGCACAGGGCGAGGAAGGCCGGGTGCGGCGGGTAGTGGGAGGTGCGGACGGCGTTGATGTGGTGGGACTTCATCAACTCGACGTCGTGGCGCATGGTTTCGAGGTCGAGTGCGCGGCCGTGTTCGGGGTGCCACTCGTGTCGGTTGACGCCCTTGAAGAGGATCGGCGTGCCGTTGACCCTGATCAGCCCGTCGGACAGCTCCACCGTACGGAAGCCGATCCGCAGCGGCACCCGCTCACCGGCCGTCGCGAGTTCGCCGTCGTACAGGCGAGGAGTCTCGGCAGTCCACGGCTCGACGGCGACGGTCACCGACTCACCGGTGGTCACATCAACACCCAGCTCCGGCACGGTGATCCGCCCCGCCACGTCGCTGTCGACGCGGAGTGTCCCGCGACCGGTGGTGTGGTCGTACGAGGCGTGCGTGAAGAAGTCCCCGACGCCTCCGGCGGGGCGGTGCAGAAGGGTCACGTCGCGGAAGATGCCGGGCAGCCACCACTGGTCCTGGTCCTCCAGGTAGGAGCCCGCGGACCACTGGTGCACGCGGACCGCGAGCACGTTGCCGGTGGGGGCGAGGAGGTGGCCGACCTCGAACTCGTGCGGCAGCCGGCTCCCCTTGAACTCGCCGAGCTCCGTCCCGTTCAGCCACACCTTCGCGCAGGACTCGACCCCGTCGAAGCGGACCACGGCCGAGCCGTCGTCGGGCCAGTCGCCGGGCAGATCGAAGACGCGCAGGTGATCCCCGGTCGGGTTCTCGTCGGGAACGCGCGGCGGGTCGATGGGGAACGGGTACAGCACGTTCGTGTAGACGGGCGCCCCGTGCCCCTGCATCACCCAATGCCCGGGCACCCTGACGCCGCTCCACCTTTCGGCGTCGTACCCCGGCGAGACGAAGGACTCGTCGTACGCATCGGCCCGCGCCGCCAGCCGAAATCCCCAATCACCATTGAGAGACAACGAGTTGGCAGACGACTCGGCGTACCAGGCGCGGGGCGGGAGCGCCCCGTGGCCGGGAGAGGGGTCGGTTACGTAAGCGATGGACATGAGTCTCCTTAAAATCAAGCCCGTCTTTCGTACGAGAGCCCGCGGGGTCCGGGGCGGAGCCCCGCGGCGTCAACCCCGGCACGGCCCAACACGCCCTCCAGCGCAAACGTGGCCGCGCCCAAACTCACCGGATCCGTAGGAATGGGCGAAAGAACAATCTCCGCGGCAGCGAACGGCCCCGCGAGCGAACCCCGCGCCGCCGCCCCCCGAACCTCCTCCAGAAGGGGACCGCCAAGCGCCCCCGCGACCCAACTACTGAGCACCACAACCTCGGGATTGAGCAGATTGACGAGATCGGCGACCGCCGCACCGAGATACCGCGCGGTCTCCCGCACCACATCCAGCGCCGCGGCGGAGCCCTCCGCCGCGGCCCGCCCGATGGCAGAGATCGTGGCGGTCTGGTCGTCCGCGTGGAGGAGCGGCGAACCCGGGTGCAGCTCCCGCAAGTTGCGCATGATGCCGGGCGCCCCCACGTACGCCTCCACACACCCCCGGCCACCGCAGTGGCACGGCCGACCGTCGAGCACGAGCGTGGTGTGTCCCCACTCGCCCGCACTGTTGGTGACACCCCGATGCAGCTCCCCGCCGAGCGCGAGCCCCGCACCGACGCCCGTGCCGAGGTTGACGACGACCGCGTCGTCCCGCCCGCGCGCCGCCCCGAACCACAGCTCGGCGACGGTGGAGGCGCGCAGCGGATTGTCCAGGTACAGGGGTACGTCGAGATGCTCCGCCAGCAGCTCCCGCAGCGGCACCGCCCCGTGCCAGCCCCAGTTCGGGGCGTACACGCTGATGCCGCCCTGCCGGTCGACGAGCCCCGGCATGCAGACGCCGACGCCGAGCACGGGCCCGCCGGTGTCGGTGTCGGCGTCGAGCACGGACCGGACCGCGTCCGCGATCACGGCGACCACATGCCCGGGTTCGTGTGCGCCGGGCCGCAGTTGGCGGTCGGAGCAGGCGACGACGCGCAGGTTCAGGTCGAACAGCTCGGCGTGCACATACGTCTCCGCGACGTCCACGCCGACGAGCGAGCCGTGGCCCGCGTCGACGGAGACGAGGCCGCGCGGCCGCCCGCCCGCCGAGTCCACGAAACCGTCCGTGACCAGGATCCCCAGGTCGAGCAGCTCGCCGACGAGCGTGGCGACGGTCGCCGAGCTGAGGCCCGTCTCCGCGGCCAACTCCTGCCGGGAGACAGCGGGCCGGTCGAGGCAGCGGCGCAGCACCTCGTACCGGTTCGCCGTCCGTATGTCGCGGGACGTGCGCTTCATGCCGTCAGGCTAGGAGCGCCTGACGGACTTCGACAAGGGGTTGGAGAAAGGGCTTTACGAAGTCGCCCCACGTGCTACCCCCACGCGCTACCCCCACACGTCACCCTCACGCGCCGCGCGGCAGCAGCCTCCGCACGAACGCGTTGCTGAACTTCCCCTCCGGATCGAGGCGTTCGGCCAGCGCCACGAAGTCCGCCGCCCGCGGATACCGGCCGGCGACGCGCGCCGGGTCGGCCGTGAACACCTTCCCCCAGTGCGGCCGCGCCCCGAACTCCCGCAGTCGGTCCTCCACCAGGGAGACGACCGGGAGCACCCGCTCCGTGTCCGCGACCCACGTGAAGTGGAACGCGACGGTGTCCCGGCCGTACGCGGGGCTCAGCCACTGCGTGTCCGCGGCGACCGTGCGCACCTCGCAGACCTGGACCACGTCTGCGATCCGCTCGCGCACCGCGTCGATGGCGGCAAGCGCGGCCACGGCGTGCTCGCGCGGCAGCAGATACTCGGACTGCAACTCGTCGCCGCTGCTGGGCGTGAACTCGGCCCGGAAATGCGGCAGTCGCTCGTGCCAGGGCCCGGGCACCCCGAACTGCTCGGTGCAGTGCACGGCGGACATCCCCGGCACCGGATGCCGCGCCTCGGCGGCGGACTCGGCCCACGGGAAGTCCAGCGCGTCCGGCATCCGCCGCTTCACCCACACCTGGTCGAAGCGCGGCCCACGCCAGTCGGTGAACAGGCTGACGCTGTACGCGGCGGCCGACACGGCCTCGAAGTCGAGCCCCTGGAAGGGGAGTTCACGAAAAACGTGCTGCGATACATCGAAGGAGGGCTCCACGTCCAGCGTCAACGACAGCACCACGCCCAGCGCACCGAGCGAGACGACCGCCCCCTCGAAACCGGCGTCCCCGCGCGCGAGCGTGACCAGCTCCCCGTCCCCGGTCAGGATATCCACGGCCCGCACGGCCTCGGCCAGCGACCGGTTGCCGTTGCCCGAACCGTGCGTGCCGGTGGCCACCGAACCGGCAACGGAAATGTGCGGCAGCGAGGCCATGTTGGGCAGCGCGAGCCCGTGCGCGTGCAGCGCGGCGGCCAGTTCGGCGTACCGCACGCCGCCGCCGACCCGCACGGTGCGCTCCGCGGTGTCGACGTCGATCAGGCTCGGCAGCGCACCCAGCGAAACGAACACGCCGCCGCGCTCCACGTCCACGTCGGCGATCCGGTTGAACGAGTGCCCGCTGCCGAGCACCCGTATGTGCTCGCTCTTGCCGACGACTTCCCGCAACTCGTCGACGGTGTCGGGCCGGTACAGCCGTTCCGCGCCGAAGGTGATGTTGCGAGCCCAATTGGTAATCGCTGACACGGGACTGCCTTTCGCAGAGTGACGATTGCCGAGAATTGGACCACGGCAATCAAGCCCCTGAGTTCTCGTTGACGTCACGGGGCTCCGCCCCGGACCCCGCTGCTCAATCGCCGCAGGGGCTTGATTGGCGTACCGTGCCTGCGCATGACGCAGACCGACGACCACCGCACCCTCCCGCTGACCCACCGCGCCGACCTGGAGGCCATCCTCGACGCGGGCTTCGTCTGCCATCTCGGTGTCATGGTCGACGGTGCCCCCGTCGTCGTACCGACCGTCTACGGGCGTGACGAGCGGTGGCTGTACGTGCACGGGACCGTGGCCGGCCGCAGCCTCGCGGCCGACCCGGAGGCGGCGGTGTGCGTGACGGTGACCCACGTCGACGGGCTTGTCCTCGCCCGCTCCGTCTTCGAGCACGGGGTGAACTACCGCAGCGTCATGGTGCACGGTGTGCCGCGCCTGATCACCGACGAGGGCGAGAAGCTGGAGGGGCTCCGGCGGCTCACCGAGCACGCGACCCCCGGCCAGTGGACGTACGCGCGGCAGCCGAACCGCGAGGAGCTCGCCGCCACCACGATCCTCGCGCTCTCCCTCGAAGAGGCGTCCGTGAAGATCCGGTCCGGCGCCCCCGACGACGGAGCGTCGGCCGACGCCGAGCTCGGTCACTGGGCCGGGACCCTGCCGCTGAACGCCCGCTGGGGCGCTCCCACGGCCGATCCACTGCTGCCCATCGGCATCACCGCGCCCGCCCACATCGTGGCCCGAGCGGGGACCCGGCAAGGTTGACCGGCGGCCGGGGCGTACCGTGAGGAGTCGAGAAACCGTAGAAGACGCAGCACAGCAGAGGGTCGAGGAGTAACGGGATGCAGAGCCGTACGGCGCTGGTAGAGGACCTGATGGAGCGCTTCCCGCACGTTCCGAAGGAAGCGGTCTTCAAGGAGGACCTGCTGCGCGGCGGTGTCGCCTTCGACGCGTCCGCGCTGAGTGACAACGAGGACGGCGAGGTCAAGCCGAAGTCGTACTTCATCTTCTCCTTCGACCACGGCACGCTGCCCGAGCTGGGCGAGGCCGCGCTGCGCCGCCCGCCCGAGGAGATCGTCCTCACCGGTGGCCCCTACGACCTGCGCCGCACGGTCGTCTCGGTCCGCGTGAACCCGAAGTCGCCGTACCGCGTGGCGTCGAACGAGGACGGCATGCTCGGCCTGTACCTCGACGGCAAGCGGATCTCCGACGTGGGCGTGCCGCCGATGCCGGAGTACTACCGGCACAAGCTCTCCAACGGGAAGTCGGTCATGGAGGTGGCCCCGACGATCCAGTGGGGCTACCTGATCTACCTGACCGCGTTCCGGGTCTGCCAGTACTTCGGCGCCAAGGAGGAGTGCCAGTACTGCGACATCAACCACAACTGGCGCCAGCACAAGGCGGCGGGCCGTCCGTACACGGGTGTGAAGGATGTCGACGAGGTCCTCGAGGCCCTCGAGATCATCAACAAGTACGACACCGGGAAGACGTCGACCGCGTACACGCTGACCGGCGGCGCGATCACGTCGAAGGTCCAGGGCCTGGACGAGGCGGACTTCTACGGGCGGTACGCCAAGGCCATCGAGGAGTACTTCCCGGGCCGCTGGATCGGCAAGGTCGTCGCGCAGGCGCTGCCCAAGGACGATGTGCAGCGCTTCAAGGACTACGGCGTGCAGATCTACCACCCCAACTTCGAGGTGTGGGACGAGTACCTGTTCAAGATGTACTGCCCCGGCAAGGAGCGCTACGTCGGCCGCGACGAGTGGCACAAGCGGATCCTCGACTCGCGCGAGGTCTTCGGCGCGCGCAACGTCATCCCGAATTTCGTGGCGGGTGTCGAGATGGCCGAGCCGTTCGGCTTCAAGACGGTCGACGAGGCCATCGCCTCCACCACGGAGGGCCTGAACTTCTTCATGTCGAACGGCATCACGCCGCGCTTCACCACGTGGTGCCCCGAGCCGACGACGCCGCTCGGCAAGGAGAACCCGGACGGCGCGCCGCTGGAGTACCACATCCGGCTGCTCGACGCGTACCGCAACGCCATGGACGAGCACGGGCTCTCCTCGCCCCCCGGATACGGTCCGGCGGGCGCGGGCCGGGCCGTGTTCTCGGTCAGCTCGTTCATGGACAGCCTCGCGCCCAACGAAGAAGCCGTGGAGTTCTGATCCGCCGCAAGGGCCCTATGCGGCCGCCTGCTCGCCGGATGCCTCGGTGCCGGCGGGCAGTGCGCCCGGCGCGTCGATCAGGCGGCTGAGCAGGTCGGGACGGGCGGCGGGGGAGACCTCCGCGAGCAGCGCGGCCAGGACGGCGATCCGGGTCTGGCCCGCGCGCAGCGTGCCGCTGAGCACGGCGCCCGCGGCGACCAGGTCGACGGCGCCGCCACCCGTGTAGATCTCGGCGAGCGGGCCCGCGGATACGCGCGTAGACACGGCGACGAGGACTCCGCGGCGTACGGCCGAGGACACCGCGTCGACCAGCTCCGGCGTCGCGTTCCCCGCGCCCGTGGCCACCAGCACGATGCCGCGCGCGCCCGCGGCGACGGCCGCCTCGAAGAGCGTGGCGTCGGCGTCGCTGTGGTGCATGACGATGTCGACGCGCGGTATCGCCGCTCCTGACTCCGGCTGAGGCAGCGGGGCCGGGCGGTTCGGCTTGTGGCGCAGGTCGACGCGGCCGAAGCCGAGCCGGCCGAGCGGTCCGGCGGACGGGTCGGCGAAGGCGTCGGCCGCGAGGGTCTGCGTCTTCACGGTGCCGCGTGCCGCGTGCACCTTTCCGTCGAAGGCGATGAGGACGCCCAGGTCACGGCCGTTCGCGGCGAGTTGGAGCGCGTCGTACATGTTCCCCGGGCCGTCCCCCTCGGCCTGGCCGAGCGGCTTCTGGGCGCCGGTGAAGACGACCGGGCGCGGGTCGTCGTGGTGCAGGTCGAGCAGGAACGCGGACTCCTCCAGGGTGTCCGTGCCGTGCGTGACCACGATGCCGTCGACGGCCGGGTCGGCGAGCACCTCGCGCACCGTGCGCAGCAGCGTCAGCTGGAGCTCCGTCGTCATCCGCGAGCTGTTCACGTTGAACAGGTCGACGACGTTCACCTCGACACCCTCCGGCAGCGCGGCCGACGCCAGCACCGTGTCCCCGCCGGCGTCGGCGGCGTAGCCGGTGCCCTGCCAGCGGCTCGCGATGGTGCCGCCGGTGCTGATGAGGGTGATGCGTGCCATGGAACCTGCCTCGCGGAAGAGTCGGCGCTCCCGCGCGCGTGGGGAGCGTATGTTCGATCTACAGCAAGGATAAATCGTGATCTGCGCAATCGGATTGCGAATCCTGGCCGTTGATTGCGGAAAGTGTGGTGCATGATTGCGCCATGGACCGGATCGACCTGCATATCTTGCGCGAGCTCCAGGAGGACGGCCGCCTGAGCAATCAGGATCTGGCGGCACGCGTCGGCCTCAGCCCGTCCCCGTGCATGCGCCGCGTGCGGCAGCTGGAGAAGGACGGCGTCATCCAGGGCTACCGCGCGATCGTCGACCCGGCCGCCGTCGGCCGCGGCTTCGAGGTCCTCGTCTCCATCGAGGTGCGCCGCGACCGCGCCTCCGTCGAGGCGTTCGAGCACGCGCTCCAGGACATCCCCGACGTCATAGAGGCCTACCGGCTCTTCGGCAGCCCCGGCTGCATGCTGCGCATCGCGGTCGCCGACCTCGCCGCGTACGAACGGCTGTGGATCGAGCGGCTCACCGCGCTCGACGGGGTCACCGAGGTGAACTCGCAGATCATCATGAAGCGCATCAAGGAGCCGAAGGGGCTGCCGGTGTAGCGGGTGTTTCAAGCCCCGCCGGCGATTGAGGAGCGGGGTCCGGGGCGGAGCCCCGGCAGTGGCGCCTACCGCCCCCGCAGGCCCAACACCAGTTCCCGTGGCAACCCATGCGTGTCGTGCAGGTACCGCAGGTCGTCTTCGTTCAGCGGGCCCGAGAACCGCGGCCGCGACAGCACCTTCCTGCCGCGCTCCAGGAGCCGGTCGAAGCGCAGCTCCTCGTCGAGCAGCACCTGACGTACGTCGGAGGGGTCGAGGTCCTGGCGGAAGTGGTCCAGGGTGTGCCGGATCAGCTCGACCGGCAGGTCCCCGAGCGTGCGGGTCGGGTCCTCGCGGCGCAGCACGGTCAGCACCCGCCGGATCAGCCGGCGCAGCACGTACCCGCGCCCGGTGTTCGACGGCCGCACCCCGTCGCCGACGACCACGACGGACGAGCGCAGATGGTCGCCGACCACCCGGAACGACGGCTCGTCCAGCGGCCACAGGCCCGGCAGCAGCCGCCGCCACGGATCGAAGACGTCGCACTCGAAGACCGACGGCTTCCCCTGCAACAGCGAGGACAGCCGCTCCAGGCCGAGCCCGGTGTCGACGTTGCGCTGGGGGAGTGGCACCAACGAGCCGTCGTCCAGGCGCCGGTAACGCATCGTCACGTGGTTCCACACTTCCACCCAGCGTTCGTCCTTGGTCGGGCTCGACTCCGGCGGGGTGTCACCGGTCCACAGGAAGATCTCCGAGTCCGGACCGCACGGCCCGGTCGGCCCGTTGTCCCACCAGTTGTCCTCGACGGTCTCCTCGACGGGGACTCCGCGCCGCTCCCACACCTCCCGCGAACCGGTGTCGGGCCCGGTCTGCCCGTCGCCGCCGAACACGGTCACGTACAGCATCCGCGGATCGATGCCGAAGCCCTCGGTGAGCAGCTCGTACCCCCACTCCAGGCTCCGCGGCCCCTCGTAGTCGCCGAGCGACCAGGTGCCGAGCATCTCGAAGACCGTCAGATGCGTGGGGTCGCCGACCTCCTCCAGGTCCGTGGTCCGCAGGCACCGCTGTACGTTGACGAGCCGTCGGCCCAGCGGATGGGGGCGGCCCTCCAAGTACGGGGTGAGCGGGTGCATTCCGGAGGTGGTGAACAGGACCGGGTCGCCGGGCGGCGACAACAGCGTCGAGCCGGTGACGCTGCGGTGGCCGCGGTCCTCGTAGAACTCGGTGAACGTGCGGACGACGTCGTCGGTGCGCATGGGGTGTCTCCTTCGCGTGATGCGGGCGAGAGGCACCGGAAGCGGCCGGACGGAGCGCGTTGGGGCAACAGAAAACCGGCGGCCGTTTCCGGTCGCCGGTGGATGAGGTGGGTACGTCAGGCGGCGGCAACCGGCGAGCTGGTCGCTCGCGCGGTCGCGGTGGTGAGGCTTCGACGCATGACGTTCATGAAGCCGAGGGTAGCGCGGCCGTCCGGTCCGGGCCAGGAGTTTTCCGGGGCCCGCGTCAGTAGCGCCGCACCGCGCCCCGCGCCACCGAGGACAGCAGGGAACCGATGGCGATGCCGATCACGAGGTACACCCCGGCAGTGCCCAGCTTCGCCTGCCACGTCAGACCCGTCGTGAACGGAAGCAGCACCATGACCGCGGTCGCGAGGCCGATGATCCAGGCGAAGAAGCGCTCGGGCCGCGGCGTCGCCACGATCAGCAGGTTGAGGAGCGCGGTCGCGACGAGCGCCGCCACCGCGGCGCCGCCCGCGAGCGCTCCGGTGGTCGCGTTGCCCATCAAGCCGTCGCCCTCCGGCGCGAACACCGGGACGTCGAGCACGCCTCGTACGAGGAGGAGGGCGACCACCGCCGTGAGGGCGGCGATCACGGCGGTCATCACTCCGCCCGCCCACAGCTTTCCGGCGTCGAGTCGGGGCTGTGGTTCGGGTTGGTAGGGGGGTTCGGGTTGGCCGTAGGGCTGCCCGTAGGTCTGCTGTCCGTAGGGCGAGTTCCGTGGTTCCACGAGGAGGCTTTCCGATCGGTGGGCGCGCCATGTCGGTTTTGATGCAGTATCACCCGCGCTCTGGGCCCTCGCATGTCACCGCTGCACATGGGTCACGCCACGGGGCTCCGCCCCGGACCCCGCTGCTCAATCGCCGCAGGGGCTATAAATAGCCCCTGC